>CAYTGT010000027.1:0-11598 GCA_964437405.1 uncultured Alistipes sp. | reverse complement strand
GTGAGCTTCTTGTTAATTGTGTTCAGAGAGTCGATCTGGCGGATGTAACCCTGCATCACGGTGCGGAGTGTGCCGACCTCTTTCTGATATTGGCGGATCTTGGCATAGTTCAAGCGGCGCTCATTCTTGAGTTGCTCCATGATCTTGTTCGCCTCCTCCAACGAAGATGCGATGGAGTCGTTCTGGATCTTCAGATCATCAAACGAAACGATCAAACTATCCAAATCACCTTTGATCTTTGTGCGATCCTCCTCCAACAATGCATACTCAGTCTGCTGCTGGCGGTGCATGTTAAAGTAGACAACCGACAATGCCACAAGTATCACCGCAAGGATGATAATCACAATACGATAGCCACGAACGGCTTTATTGTCAACGGCTTGATCTTCATACTCGTCATCGTAACGAGCATCATCATAATCATTATACTCTTCTCTCATTATTTTAGAGGTTTTTGGTTACTTAGAATCTGTCTTGAATCTCTTAAACGTGTTAATTATTGGGCAAATATAGTCATTTTTTTACAAAACAATCCAAAGGATAGCGTAAACCTTCATAACTTGTTAATGCTGCGCACACGCTTCCGACCTTAATCGGAGACTCGATATAGAGCGGAATTTTATTTCTGTCATCAGAAATCCAGACCATAAATTCAGTTCCATCTTGGAATGAAGATCCTGTCGATGTGGCGATTTTGCATCTGAATTTCAGAGTGTTAAACTTGCCTAAGCCTTTGATCTTCTTCACTTCGCGTCCATCGAATCGGAACTTTAGGTAGCGCACCGTATCCTCCAAGACCATCTCTAAATCGCGGGCGAAACCATCCACAATCTCTTCATCCTTTACCGTGCGTAAATTGTAGTAAAGCGAGATTGGATCCATGCCGTTACGCGAAACAGAGAGCGTTTTGTATTGTACGGGACGTTGGCGGCTTTGCCATGAGGTGTGGATCTTGTTGTTGTTCCAATCATAGATAAATTTGCTCCAGAAGGTGTAATCACCCTCATGCAGATCACTCTCGAAACGCTTGGTACGCAGGGTCTGAGGATCAATCCAGATCGTGTAGGCATCCTTGACGGGGAGTATCCAGCTGAAAGCCTTAGCTGTCTCGCCATAACCATAGACTTTGTATGCAGGTGCTCCATCGAGTGTTGTCTCTGTGGTCTGCATAATCACCTTTGCTACATCGGTCGAGGGGAAGAGTTTGGCCTTATAACTCATGCGATAGCGTAGAGTCTCGCCTGGCACATAGAGCTGTGCGTATGAGGCGGTGGAGATTATTGCAAAAAGCAATGTATAGAGCAGTCGTTTCATATCTTTTGGTTGTAGGTTTTATATTAATAACGTATCTTGTTGAATTTTATTATGATATCATCGAGAAGTCGAGCCTCTGCGTGCCTGCGTGCCTTGCTCGTAGCTCTCTGAGGGCGCGGAATCCTTCGTGCTCCAATTTAGGATCGGCACTCAAGATCCAGATGGCAGCCTCTTTAGCCGTTTGCAGTAGGTCGGCATCCAACGTAGGGTTAGCAATTTTTAAATCAAAGGCCATGCCGCTCTGTTGCGTACCGTTGATATCTCCTGCACCGCGTAACTGCATATCAAGCTCAGCCAAGCGGAATCCGTCATTGGTCTCGCACATCGCTTGAAGGCGCTTGCGTGACTCGCGCGAGAGCTTTTCGCCCGACATGAGGATGCAATATGACTCTTCGGCTCCGCGACCTACACGACCACGTAGCTGGTGAAGCTGTGAAAGCCCGAAGCGTTCGGCCGACTCTATGACCATCACCGTAGCATTGGGGACATCGACTCCGACCTCGATGACAGAAGTGGCAACCAAAATATCGGCCTCATGATCCTTGAATTGGCGCATCGACTCCTCCTTGTCTTGAGGTTTCATCTTGCCATGACATACCGTCACGCGATATTCGGGCGCAGGAAAATCGCGAGTTATGGATTCAAAACCATCTTGCAAGTCTTTGTAATCCATCGACTCCGACTCCTTGATGAGCGGGTAAACTACATAAATTTGTCGCTTCAGAGCTATCTGTTTGCGCAGAAAACCCCAAAGTTTCAGACGTGCGGCATCGGTGTAGTGGAATGTGCGGATAGGTTTTCGACCTGGAGGCAACTCGTCAATCACCGAGACATCCAAATCGCCGTATAGCGTCATTGCCAAAGTGCGTGGTATAGGCGTGGCTGTCATTACCAAAATATGAGGCGGTTGCTGATTCTTGGTCCACAGACGTGCTCGTTGCTCCACGCCGAAGCGGTGTTGCTCGTCAATGACAACATAACCCAAGTTGGCAAATTGTACGCGATCCTCGATCAAGGCGTGTGTGCCGATCAAGATGTTGACCTCGCCAGATGCAATTCCTTCGAGAGCTGTGCGGCGCTCGGCGGCCTTTGATGAGCCTGTAAGGATAGCCACACGCAGATTCATCCCCTCGGTTAGACGCGAAATAGTGGCGAAATGCTGACGTGCAAGTATTTCGGTAGGTGCCATCATGCAGGCTTGGAACGAATTGTCGACAGCCAAAAGCATAGACATCAGCGCAACCATCGTCTTGCCGCTTCCAACATCGCCCTGCAACAGACGATTCATTTGGTAACCAGAAACGGTATCTTGGCGTATCTCTTTGATCACTCGCTTCTGCGCTGAAGTGAGCTGGAATGGGAGTCGTTCCTCGTAGAATTGGTTGAATCTTTCTCCTACTCGGCTAAAGATAAAACCGTTGTTTTTGGTCATGCGGTCGGTGCGCATCGACTGTATGGAGAGCTGTAAACCCAAAAACTCATCGAACTTCAATCTGCGAGAGGCTTGTTTCAACTTCTCGGCCGATTGCGGGAAATGGATGTTGAAAATAGCCTCTTTGAGCGGCATGAGCGAGTAGCGTTGCATCACCGATTGTGGCATATAGTCGCGGATATGATCCTGCGCGATACTCCACGCATTGCAAACCACCTTGTAAAATCCCTTTGCACCAAACGAAGCGGAGATCTTCTCGGTCGAAGGGTATATGCCTTGCATTAAGCTGATTGCTTTTTGGCTCATAGCCTTCTCGACAAGGTCAATTTCGGGATGCACCATCGACAGCTCGCCGCGATAGAAAGTTGGTCGGCCAAAGATCAGATACTCTCGCCCCACCTCGATCTTCTTCTCGATCCACTTGACACCCTGAAACCACAGCAACTCGGCTGACCCCGTAGAGTCGGAAACGAAGGCCGAGAAGCGTTGTTTGTGACCTGTTCCAGAGTAGCCTATGCCTGTGACTCGGGCGCGGATCTGAACCAATGTAGAGTCCATATTCTCGTTCAGATCGGCGATGGTGTAGATGCGGCTACGGTCAATATATCGGAATGGATAGTGACGTAACAGATCGCCGACAGAGAGTATGCCCAACTCTTTCTCCAAGAGCTTAGCGCGTGTCTCGCCGACCCCTGCAACGTACTTAATGTTACTATCCAGATAATTTGCCATGATACAAAGATAAAAATAAAATTAAAACTCGCTCTAAAAAAAGGCCAGAATTGCGGCTGGAGATATAAATAATTGCCCATCAGTGGCTCGATTTAGGCGAAAAATGCTAAATTTGTAGGTAATAAACTACTTTCGAGCTATGAGAAGATTCCTTTTAATTTTGGTGATAGTCGGTGTGGCGTTCTCGTGTGGAAGTTGCACATCGAAGAGCGAGTATGATGTCTGTGTTTATGGAGGAACTTCTTCGGGAGTTATTGCGGCCTACGCTGTTGCACAGCAAGGCAAAAGTGTAGTGCTGATTGAGCCAGGGTATCGTTTAGGCGGAATGTCATCGGGAGGTTTAGGACAAACTGACATCGGTAATAAGCAGGTCGTAAAGGGTCTTTCGCTCGACTTCTATCGCCGCGTGGGTAGTCACTACAACTCGTTAGAGAATTGGATCTTCGAGCCAAAGGTTGCCGAGCAGGTTTTCAATGATTATATCGAGCGCGGGAAGGTGAAAGTTATGTATGGCCATCGTATTCTTTCGACCAAGAAGCAAGGGGAGTCGATAACCAAAATAAGATTGGAGAATCGTGAGAAGTTTTTGGGTCGTAGCGAGGTGTGCGCTAAGGTGTTTATTGATTGCTCATACGAGGGAGATTTGATGGCTCGCAGTGGAGTGTCGTATGTCGTAGGCCGAGAAGCAAATTCACAATACGGAGAGCAATGGAATGGTGTGCAGATGCGTCATCTGCATCAATTTCCTGATGGCGTAGATCCATACGTTGTGGAGGGTGATCCTGAGAGTGGTTTGTTGTGGGGAATATCAAATGAGAGTTTGCAGGAGCAGGGTAGTGGTGATAGTAAGGTGCAGGCCTACAACTTCCGTATCTGTCTGACTTATGACAAGCAGAATCAGATTCCGATCGCGCGCCCTGCGGATTACGATTCGAGCCGATATGAGTTGTTGCTGCGACTTATCAAGACTCGTACAAATCATCGTCTGCACGATTACTTTATCATCAGCCCGATGCCAAATAACAAGACCGATATAAACAATGCGGGAGGTTTTTCGAGCGATATGATCGGTATGAATCATAACTATCCTGAGGCTTCATACAAGGAGCGAGAAAAAATTATTCAGGCTCACAAAAGTTATACGTTAGGGTTGCTGTGGTTCTTGGGCAATGATGAGCGTGTGCCGCAGGAGATATGCGATCAGATGTTGAGTATGGGGCTTCCAAAGGATGAGTATGTGGAGTATGGCCATTGGTCACCACAACTCTATATTCGCGAGTCGCGCCGTATGGTGGGCGAGTATGTCGCAACTCAGGCCGATTGCGAGAGCCGTACAACGGTGGAAGATGGTGTAGGTATGGCGGCTTATACGATGGATTCTCACAACTGTCAGCGAGTGGTGATTGTGAAAGATGGTCGTGCGATGGTTAAGAACGAAGGCGATGTGCAGATTTGGGGTGGCCGCCCTTACCCTGTATCGTATCGTTCGATTACGCCTAAGCGTGAGGAGTGTGATAATTTGTTGGTGCCTGTATGTCTCTCGGCAAGCCATATAGCCTATGGCTCGATCCGTATGGAACCTGTATTTATGCTTCTGGGTCAGAGTGCGGCAAAGGCGGCGTGTCTGGCCATTGATGGAGGAGTGAAGGTTCAAGAAGTGGATGTGCGAGAGATCCAAAAAATGTACGAGGAAGATCCTCTGCTCGATGGCTCTACACCTGATATAGTGGTGGATGATGTAGATGTGGCTCTTGCAGAAGGATCGGCATGGCGTAAATCGAATGCTTCAGATGGTTATGGTCGTTCATATTATCTCCTGCCCGAATCGCGCAAAAAGGAGTCACTTCGATATAATATTAAGGTCAAGGATAGTGGAGAATATACTCTTTACACCTACTATATCAAGCGCAAGGCTTCTTCTCAGTTGACAGAACTCAATGTCGTTGTTGGCGATAAAAGCGAGAAGGTGGTGATTGACGCTTCGAAGATCGTTGTTGAGGGTCAGACTACAAGCAAGTGGGTCGAGATTGGCCAATATGAGTTGAAGTCGGGAGAGGAGTGTTATGTGGAGTTTACCGATCGTGGTGATGTGACAGGCGAGATTGTTGCAGATGCTGTGTTGGCCGTTAAAAATAGATAATTTTAGAGTATCACGAGATGCGAAAAATAGAGATTTGCTGTTCATCTTTAGGCGAGGTGGCAGATGCCGCACGTGCAGGGGCCGTAAGAGTCGAGTTGTGTAGTGCTATCGCTTTGGGTGGCTTGACCCCCAGCTATGGCGTGATTCGTTCGGTGGTGGACGCGGGGTTGGATATTGATGTCAATGTGTTGATTAGAGTCCGTGAAGGTGGCTTTTGTTACACCGAAGCGGAGGTTGATGCCATGTGCCGCGATATTGAGTTTTGTCGCGAGGCGGGAGTTGATGGCGTGGTGATAGGAGCTCTAAGAGCCGATGGCGAGATTGATATGGAGGCTTGTCGCTGGATGATGCAGGCGGCTGAGGGTATGTCTGTCACTTTCCATCGTGCCTTTGATGTCTGTCGTGATGGCCGCGAGGCTTTGGAGCAGATCATCTCGCTCGGTTGTGATCGACTGCTCACTTCGGGTATGGAGTCTTCGGTGGAGTTGGGCGCAGAGTATGTTGCCGAACTTGTGCGTCAGGCCGCTGGACGTATTATAATCATGCCTGGAGCTGGCATTAAGCCTCATAATATAGCGTGGATCGAAAAGACAACAGCAGCCACAGAGTTCCACTCTACAGCTGCTGCGGATCTGCAAGATCAAGCCTTTTCAACTGCAAAACTGAGCTTCGCAGCCGATCGTAGCGGCATGGGATTGCTCAGACGTTCGCAACGTGAGATTATATCAGAGCTTGTGAATAACGTACTTTAACTGCTCGTTGAGTGAGGTGTTATAGCCCTGCGAGAAGTAGACCACGCGACCAAAGGTGTCGCAGATGGCGATGATAGGGAGTCTCTCGGATGTGGAGTTGCAACCGCTGCAAAGCATCTGAGAGACTTTTGCATTGAGATCAATACCATAGTTGACATTGATTGCGCTGATAGGCTCGCGATTGAGCTTTGCCATGTCCTCTTTGCTGTTCGAGAGTATCAAGATTGGGCGTCCCCAAGCCTTCAGATCCTCACTGATAGAGCCTAAGCCGCGCATGGCGTGGTTGGTCGGCTCATCGGTTGTTCCCATCACAGCTACAAGGAAGTAACCGCGACCTGTTGTCGAGAGCAGCGAACGCTCGGCCTGCTCGCCTTCTGGAAGGTACTTCTGCTCGGCATCCATCGAGCCGATAACGCCGATCTGATCATTGGCAGGGCGTATCGTAAGGTCGATTACCGTCTCCTTACCCTTTTCGACATGGAAACTCTTATTGTGAGAGAGTATGCTACCGTTAGCCATACGGTTACCTGTCGAGAGCATGTAATATCCTTCGTCCAACTCAAATGATCCTGTCAACAAATCGGCCGCTCCATTACCCATATCTACCGAGAGGTCTTTGTCAAAACGGATTGTCTGGCAGACACCGTTTTCGATGCGAGAGATGGTGTAGTGGCTGTAATACTTCGGTTTAGGGATTGTCGGAACCTTTGAGCTATCGTAACAGATCTTAAGGCGCCCCTTGTTGGTAACCTGCTCTGAGACTTTACCTCCAATTTCGACCTTGACCCACTCGCCTGAGTTGAGGTACTCAGGGCGTTGATCGCGGGCGTTGAGGCGTGAGGCTATGCCAAACGAACGACATGCCGCCACAAAGAAGCGGTCGCGTGAGGCTGAATCGGCAGCACGCAGACGCAATACACCCGCAGGTGTAGCCTGCAAAGCTATCGGATTATACTCGTCACAGAGCGAGATATTCTTTTTGCACCAAGCGATGATATCTGTTGCCGAAGGGGTTTTGCCGAGTTGCTCGCCCAAAACATTGCGAATCTCGTTGCGGTATGGTTGCAGGAACTCGTTGGCGATACGTGGTGAGAGAATATATCGGCAATAGATTTCGTTAAGTTCGGCCTTTGGGGTGGATGCGAGGGCATCATTAAGCACCTCCAAAGATGTGTCGTGTAGATCTTTAGCTGATATGTTTTCTAAAAGAGCCAAAGCTCGCTCATGCTCAGAGTCTGCGAAAGAGTCGATAAAAGACTTGATGTCGCGCCAATTTCCTCGTGCGCCAATCAACAATCGCTGTTCGCGTGGAGAGTATGACGAACACTTCTCAGCAGTCATAAATGTCGCGGTGTAGGCCATGCGGATGGAGTCCTCATGTGATAGACGAATCTTGTTCTGCGCTACCTGCTCCTCGCTCAAATGGACAGGAATGTCGCCTGTGGGTGGCGGAGTGACATCTTCGGTAAAGGAGAAATTATCGCCCTCTTTGTATTTGAGTTCGATTGTTAAGCCCTCACTCTTGCCCGATAGCTTGCCGAAACCGAATGTGCCCTTGTGCGAAGCCCATACCAGCATATCGCCCAAACCTGAGTGAATAGAGGTCTCGCCCTTAGAGTCGCTCATGAGCTTCACAACGCTATTGAACTCGCCGTAGTTGAAAATTTTGTATTCGACTAACGCTCCCTCGATTGGTTGCTTCTGGCGATCGACAACTTTTACGGTTGTGCGGTGCGTAGGGGCGTAGTTGTTGATTACGTTGATCTCGGTGAAACAGTTGGTGCGTTGGATGATATCCTCCGTACCGCGATAATCGCCTCTTACGCGTGTGTGCATCAGCAGAGCTCGTGTAGCAGGCTGGTTGAACCACGCAACATTCAATTCTGGCTCAGGCTCGCAAGCCCCCAAGAACTCCCAATCGCCGTCAATCCATACTTCAACCCATGCGTGGTTGCTGTCGGTGTGTGCCCAACGAGGTGTGTAGACCTGACGAGCGGGGATTCCCACAGCTCGCATTGCCGATACGGTGAATGTCGACTCCTCGCCGCAACGACCTTCGGCAGTCAGCATGGTGGCCAATGGTGATGATGTGCGGGCATCGGATGGGATGTAGGTGGCTTTTTCGTGGCACCAATGGTTTATTTCGAGTGCAGCATCGTGTAGCGAAAGACCTTTGATGCGGTTTTTCAAAGTGTCGTAATAGATGATGCGAAAATCATCTAATCGTTCGTTGTTTACTCTGATAGGTAACACAAAGTGTCGGAAAATATCTTCAGGCACATCTTTGCCCCACGCCATCTCTCGGCGTGCTCGGAGCGAAGTGCGTACGTTGCTCAGAAAATATTCTCCCGTATAGTCGCCCAAATCGGCCGATGGCATAGAACTGTATAGAAACTCCATAGCCTGACGCTCCTCAGCCGAGAGTTTTTGGTCGAAAATAGTGAATACATTGCCATGAGTGAAGCGTTCTTTGCGCTGCGAGAGTTCTTGTTGAATCTGCTCTTGAAGTTCTTTGTCTGAGATGAAATTCTCTTGACAACCCACCATGCCAAGTAGCGTGAGAAGCATTAGTGCCAAACTGAAAATTCTATGTTTCATGCCTTATGTGTTTTTCGATAAAAGTTTTCTAAAGTTGAATTGTGCTTAATGAGCTTCTAAATATAGTGAAAAATATCCTATTTCTGGCCGAAAGTTAAGAAAATAGTGGTACATTTGTGTAAATGTAAGGTTTGAGAAATCTAAAATGTATAAATATATGCGATTCAGAAATTTTATTTTATTGGCGATTGTCGCTTTTTTCGGGGCGTGTACAACTGCTCCGAAATTGACTTCTTATGTCGATCCTAAAATCGGTACAGGCGATCATGGTCACGTCTTTGTTGGGGCCAATGTGCCGTTCGGAATGGTGCAGGTAGGCCCAACGAGTATTCCTCAGGATTGGGATTGGTGTTCGGGTTATCACGCCAGCGACTCGACTGTGATAGGTTTTTCGCACACCCATCTTTCAGGTACAGGTATCGGTGATTTGTTCGATGTGACGCTGATGCCTGTTGTGGGTGAGGTGAACTATGCACGAGGCAATGGAGCGGATCCTGCAAGCGGTATGTGGTCTATGGCTGATCGCAGTCGTGAGGTGACGAAGGTGGGTTATTACTCTGTGCCACTTGTGCGCTATGGGATTTTGGCGGAGATGACAGCTACCTCTCGCGTGGGTTATCATCGTTATACGTTCCCTGCTTCGGAAGAGTCGGCTATTGTGATCGACCTTCAGAATGGCGGTTGCTGGGATCGTGTGCGAGAGACTAAAATGTCGGCTGAGGGCGATAGTCGTATCGTAGGCTACCGATACTCTTCGGGTTGGGCTCACGATCAGAAGGTCTATTTTGTGGCTGAGTTCTCTAAACCGTTTGAGTCGTTTGAGATTCATAAGGGACACTATGGCCGCCTTGACTTTAAAACAAAGGAGGGCGAGCCGATCATGGTTAAGGTCGCCATCTCACCTGTAAGTATTGATGGCGCACGAGCTAATATGGCCGCCGAAATGCCCGATTGGCCTAAGTTGGAGAAGGTTGCTCGTAAGGCTGAGCAGGCGTGGGAGAGTGAGTTGCAGAAGGCTAAGATTCAGACCGAGAATAACGCTACAAAGCGCATATTCTATACTGCACTTTACCACACGATGATCGCTCCATCGGAGTTCTGCGATGTGGATGGTAGCTATCGCGGTGCTGATGGTAAGGTTCATCCTAACCCTGGCCATACAAGCTATACTACATACTCTCTGTGGGATACATATCGTGCTCAGATGCCATTGCTCTCGATTCTGCATCCTGAGAAGATGACAGGCATTATCAATACGATGCTTAATACGTTCGATGAGCAGGGTCGTCTGCCCGTATGGCATCTGTGGGGTAATGAGACTGATTGTATGGTCGGGAATCCTGGTTTGATCTCTGTCGCTGATGCGTTGGTGAAGGGTGATACAGATATTGATCCTGCCCGCGCATATAAGGCGGTGCGTGAGACAGCGATGAACAAAGGCCGCGGTAATGGGCTGAGAATGGAGTATGGTTATATCCCATTTGATAAGAAGACAACCCAATCGGTTGCTTTCGATATGGAGTTTGCTATTGCTGATGCGGCGGCAGCAGCGGCGGCACGTAGTATGGGCGAGAAGGATGATGAGGAGTATTTCACCAAGCGTAGCCACTCCTATCGTCACTATTTCGATCGCACGGTAGGTTTTATCCGCCCACTGAGTAGCGATGGCAAGTGGCGCGAGCCGTTTGATCCTTTCCACTCGAATCACAATGCCGATGACTATTGCGAGGGTAATGCATGGCAATACACATGGCTTGTTCCTCACGATGTTGAGGGTCTGGCTGAGTGCTTTGGCAGTCGCGAGGCGATGATCGAGAAGTTGGATTCGCTCTTTACCGTCAGCTCTATGGTGACGGGCGAGAATAGTTCTTCGGATATTTCGGGTTTGATTGGACAGTATGCTCATGGTAACGAGCCGAGTCACCATACAATATATTTGTATGCGTTGGCGAACGAGCCTTGGAAGTGTGCAGAGAAGGTGCGTGAGGTGCTCAGCACGCTCTATTTCGATGGCGAGGCAGGTTTGTCGGGTAATGAGGATGTAGGTCAGATGTCGGCTTGGTACGTGATGTCGGCAATGGGTCTGTATCAGGTTGAGCCTGCGGGTGCACGCTATTGGTTCGGCTCTCCGATTGTTGATGAGGTGGAGTTGAAAGTTAAAGGTGGCGTGTTGAAGATCGTGGCCGAGAATAACTCTGAGCAGAATAAATACATCCAGCGTGTTTGGCTCAACGGCGAGGAGTATCGCAAACCATGGATCTCGCATAACGATCTGATCTCTGGCGGTGAACTACGCTTCGAGATGGGCACAGAGAAGAAGTTGTGGCATTAGGATTGTCGCACACCATAAAATTACTGCACCGAGGTCAAGTACAACCTCGGTGCAGTAATTATTTTTAAATTTATATATTTAGCCATCATATATTAATATTTGGTAAAGTACAATATTGATTTTTAGTTCATTTCATCGGAAATTTGCGCCACAATACCCCATTTGAGTGTTGTATATTGCGAAACTTTTCCTAACTTTGTAATGCTGATGGTGATTTTGTATTCAGCAGACATATTTTTAGTGAAAGGGAGGTTCTATAAATTCAATTTACCATTAGCGAGTAGTCAGAACCTCATTA
>CAYTGT010000026.1:0-11882 GCA_964437405.1 uncultured Alistipes sp. | reverse complement strand
CACTGCACATAAGGAAAATAATAGAGCGCGGTCAAGAGCTGCGAACGACCATAAAAGATGATATGGCTACGCCCTGCGCTCCACTTAATGCGCACCGTTCGTGGGGTATTCTCCTCGGTCAGTTCGTTCAACTTACGGCGAAATCGCTCAGGATCCTTCAGCACCTCATCTTCGATGCGGTTGCTCATGATCAGATTCAGATTCTCATCCGTAATGATAAACGGGATATTGTTCTGAGTACTGACGATATGCGAAATCAGCGGATCGACAAGGTAGTTTCCAAAGGCCTCACGACTCACTCGTTCCATCGCCGCCACCCACAACTCGACATCGTGCTGCTCCTTTTGGCGCAACACATCAGCCAATTTATTGGTATATAGCAACGACACCACAGCCAATATCAGACCTACGGTCAGAATTGACATACGGCTACGAAACGATATTTTCAGACCTGGGAATTTCATCTTGCCCTACTCAAAATTAGTTGCGAGAGGTATCCTGCTCGCTCAAGATTTTACGATAACGCTCACCGTCCTTGAGCAGTTCGACAGCCTTTACCACAGTGCTATCGCCAACCAAATTATACTCAATCACACCCTCTTGATAGTGGTGACGCAACACCACGCCGCTATTGAGCAGATCCTCAATCTCGGCACGATAGGTGCGCAGATTATCCATCTTCTGATCCTTGAGCTTAGACTCAATCTGCTTCAGATCCTCGGCAAAGTCGGCATCGTAGCGCTCCTGCTTCGAGGTCTTTTTCAACAGATCCAACGCCAAGCGGGTCTGCGACTCGTATGGCACCTCCTTATCGGCCATAAACTTCACAAACGCCTCATAATCGGCATCTGCAATCGCAAAGTTGCGAGGATCGACCTTCTGATTGGCATGGCTACGCATATACTCATCGAGATACTCATCAATGTAACCCAAGTTGTAGAGAATCACCGCAAACGAACTGATATAGTCGGCTTCGAGTTTCACATCTGGCATCAAACCCTTGCCGTCATATACCTTACGACCATTGCGGGTCTTAAACTCTGTAATCAAAGAGTCGGGGATATTTTCATCCTTCGAATTACCGCCCTCATGTTTATAATTGATGCGCTGCACGCAACGGCCCGAGGGGATGTAATATTTGGCTGTTGTAAGTTTCAACCACGCATTATAGCCCAACGGAACGATAGATTGCACCAAGCCCTTACCAAATGATCGCTGTCCCATCAACACTGCTCGATCCATATCCTGCAACGCTCCACAGACAATCTCCGAAGCTGAGGCCGAAGCCTCATCTATCAACGCCACAATCGGAACATTAGGCAATACGGGTTGACTTTCGGTCGCATAACTTCGTTTCGATTGCTCGGTACGACCTTTCATAGTCAGCACCTCGCTCCCCTTAGGCAAGAACATCGAGAGGATCTTCACCGCTTCGGGGACACTACCGCCGCCATTATCGCGATAATCCAAAATCAAGCCCTTAATCTCGCCCTCACCACGCAGGCGCTCCACAGCGGCACGCATATCATCGTAACAACCGTCCGAGAAATCGACATGGCGGATGTAGGCTATGCCATCCTCCAGAAACTCAGCATAGGGGATTCCTGGGATTGCAATGCGGGCACGTGTAATCTCCATCTGTTCGGCTTTACCTGTCAGCAATCGCTCGACCTCCAATTTCACGACTGTGCCTGGAGTACCTTTGAGTTTTGAGGATATCTGCTCCGAATTACATTTGGTCACATCCTCACCGTCAATTTTCAAGAAACGATCACCAATTTTCAGTCCCGCCAGATCCGATGGCGAGCCCTTATATGGCTGAGCGATCACCACTCCTGTACTGTCGCGGCGCATACGGATAGTTGCTCCGATACCGCCATACTTACCTGTGGCTTTAAGCTCAAACTCTCCCATCTCCTCCTCAGAGAGGTACGAGGTGTAAGGATCCAGATTTCGCACCATCCCCGCCGAACCATCACTCATCAATCTGTCGGGGCTGACCTCATCGACATACTGCAACGAGATCTCACGCATCATGTTAACCAAAAGCTCCATGTTGCGCCCCAATCCGAAATCATCCTTCGCAGCCCACACGCCACACGCAGCAACAGCTGCTGTAATCATGAGCAGATAGATCTTATATCGTTTCATTTTACCTGTTTTGTATTAACATCTCAAGTCGGTATGCCGCTTTAGCTACACCTCGGCGGTTACCGCTCAGGACAACCCATTGTCCATACTGACTCACCGTAATCTCATCCTCGAAGAGCATAAAACCTCGCTTTAGGATGTTATCTCCACGAAAAACCAACTTCTCATCACTCTCAGAATAGAGAGCGAAGCCCGATAGTTCAAAAGCCTTGATGATCTGCTCGCGATCATCGTCCAACTGAGCCTCCACTTGACGGGTCATAAAACCAAATCGAGGGTAGAAAGCCGATAGCAACACCACAGCCACCATCAACATCCAACCACGCTGGCTCTGCAAGGTGGTCATAATGCTATCCCACACGCTGATATCCAGCCCCGCTGAAGATGTTTTAGTTGCAAGCCACACCAACGCTACATATAGAACGCAGAAGGCTACAAAGTATTTTACACACTTAACAAGATATCTCATAATCAATAAATATTTTAACTGCTACACATAATTTTGGGCTATGGTATCGGCCACACGGCGCATCAGCCATTCGGGAGTAGAGGTCGCTCCGCAGATTCCCACGCTATGACAATTCTCAAACCACGCTGATTGCAACTCACCCTCCTCCTCGATGTTATAGCTGTGAGAATTGGCTTCGCGGCAGACATCGAAAAGCACCTTGCCGTTGCTCGATTTCTTACCACAGACAAAGATCACAACATCGAATCGCTCGGCAAACTCCTTCAAAGCCTTCTCGCGGTTCGACACACGTCTACAGATAGTATCATCAACCGTAAGCATCGACTCATCCTTGATCAAACTCTTCATACGCTCGGCCAAATGCCAGAACAAACCGATACTCTGAGTCGTCTGCGAAAGAAAGAATACAGGACATGAGAAATCTATCAATCTAAGATCCTCCTCGCGCTCGATAACTATCACCTGATCATTAACCTGACCCGTCAGTCCGACAACCTCGGCATGACCTCGCTTGCCCAAGATCACAACCTGACCACCCACACACTTCATCTTCTCATAAGCCGCCACAACCTTGCGTTGCAACTGCGCCACCACAGGGCAAGTTGCATCAATGACGCGGATCCCCAACTCTTTGGCGCGGCTGAAGGTCGTAGGAGGCTCACCATGGGCGCGGATAAAGAGATCGCGACCCGAAAGATTCTCCATATCTTCGTGATTAACGGTGCGCAGACCCAACGACTCCAAGCGTTGCACCTCCATACGATTGTGCACAATATCGCCGAGCGAGTAGACCTCGCCACCCAATGCCTCAAGCGCACTCTCGGCACGCGAAATGGCTCGCACCACGCCGAAGCAGAATCCTGAATTTTGATCTATCTCGATATACATCTCTCTTAACGTGAAATAAACTCCTCGTATCGCTCCATAAACCACGCCATCTGCTCCTCAACACTCATCTGAGAATTATCAAGCACGATAGCATCCTCGGCTTGTCTCAGAGGTGAGATCTCTCGATTCATATCGGCATGATCGCGCGAGATGACATTTTCCAAAATCTCCTCTAAAGTGACCTGATCACCCTTCGCAGTGAGTTCGTCATAGCGGCGCTGGGCACGTACTTTGGCATCGGCAGTCATATAGATTTTCAACTCGGCATCGGGGAAGACCACCGTACCTATGTCGCGGCCATCCATCACCACGCCACGCTTACGACCCATATCCTGCTGCATCGAAACTAACTTTTCGCGCACCTCGGCGATCGAGCTGATCTTCGAGACGAGGTTGCTCACCTCGATCGAGCGAATTTTCTGCTCAACCTGTTCTCCATTGACATAGACATCGCTGGCTCCTCGTTCCGAATTGAATTTAAACGAGATCTCGATCTCAGGCAACAACGCAACAACGGCGCTCGGATCGACCTCGCCCATCTTCACCGCACCATGCTCCAAAGCATAGAGCGTCACAGCACGATACATAGCGCCTGTGTCGATAAAAATATAACCCAAACGGGCTGCAATGGCTTTAGCAAAAGTGCTCTTGCCACACGATGAGAAACCATCGATGGCGATAATTATCTTGCGATCGTTTTGATTCATTATTTTGGTAAGATATTAAAAAATGTCGATAAAATTGTGTAGACACCCAGCACCCCGATAATCACACCAGCAACATGGTTGATGGTCAGCATGTGTCGAGGGCGGAAACCTCGGCGGAAATAGTCGATCGTCAGCGTCAGCATGATCCACCACAGCAGAGCCCCCGCAAAGAAGCCCAAGATGGTCATCGAACCGCGAACGAGTGAAGCCACATCATCGTGCGCCTGCAAACCCACATTAAACATTGCGAAAAATGCCAAAAGGTATGGGATCACGACAACAAAATTGGCCAGCGTAAACGCAAACATCGAAGAGAAATCCTGCCAGATATTTGTCTTGCCTGCACGATTTTTACGGATCTGCGGAACGGGATTTTGGAAGAAGATATAGACACCGACAATCACCACAAAGATTCCACCCGCCACCTGCAAAATAGCGCTATACTTCTCGATACTTGCTTGAAGCATTGAGTAGAAGAAGTAGGCGATGATGGCCATCAACATATCAGCACTCGCAACGCCCAATCCTGAAGCCAAACCCGAACGGCGATCCTTACTCAGCGTGCGCTGAATACACAGCACCGCAACAGGCCCTACCGTCACCGATGAAGCCAAGCCAACACACAAACCTCTGAGGAATATATCAATGATATCTATCAGCATTACTCTTTTCAGCTTATTTCAACGGGGCAAAGTTAGCGATTTAATATGAAATATTAAAGACCTTGTCCAACAATGGTGTAATAATTGCATAAAGTTAACACTCTCTCGGCCGAGAGAGGTCTGTTTTTAGCCAAATCTGACTTTACAAATTATGCAGTGGCTGAAATTGTTAACACTTTTACGAAAACTTTTACCACACAAGCCAAAATTTGGTTTTCAAGATCACTATTTTTGTAACATCCAATAATAAAAACACGCAACAATTATGGCAGAGTTTCAGAAACAAGGGATAGATATTGACTTGAGAGAGGATATCGCTGAGGGTAACTACTCCAATTTAGCGATTATCTCACACTCCACATCCGAATTTATCATTGATTTCGCCACTATACTACCAGGAGTGAACAAGGCGAAGGTTAAGAGCCGTATTATCCTCACACCTGAGCATGCCAAGCGATTGCTATACTCTCTGCAAGAGAATATCACTCGTTACGAGAGCGATATTGCCAAGATCGAGATTCCACAACCTCAACGTGCCGAGGATCCTATATTGAAGATGGGACCTATCGGAAATGCCTGATGCTGAGAGATTTCATTAAGGGTTCAAGATAAAAGTTAGCTGTGAAAAACGTAAGATAATCTGCCGAGGCAGATCAAATTTACGACTACGCCCCGATTGGAATTCTTCCTCTCGGGGCGATTTTATTCTATGAGATTGCTTAGAGGGGCCTTTATGCTCAAATTATAATATCTCGGCCACCACAAAATTGCTTCCACCAACAAAAATCATATCCTGCACCGAGGCCATCTGCTTGGCCTTTGCCAACGCATCTGCCACTGAACGTACAACCTCCCCATGCAGGCCTTGTGCAGAAGCCGCCTCAGCCAACAAATCGGCCGACATAGCTCGCGAAACGGCTGCTTGAGTAAAAATGTAGTAGGCTCGCTTAGGCATAAGCGGCAGAACGTGACTCAGATCCTTCTCCTTAGCAAAACCCATGACACATATCACCTTACAATGCTGGGTTCGGCGCTCCAACTCCGCCATGACATAGCGCAATCCATGAGCATTGTGCCCCGTGTCGCATACCACAAGCGGATTCTGTGACAACACCTGCCAACGTCCTTGCAGATGGGTAGACGCCACTACCGAGCCGAGACCTTCGATATAGGCATGAGTCGGGATAGTCAACGCAGTATGTTGATGCAGATAGTCCAATGCTGCCGAAGCCGTCACGACATTGCGATGTTGATACTCTCCCACCAAATCCAACTCCACGTGGTAACGCCTACCGTCACGCTTACGTATCAGCAACATTTCTTGCATTTTTCGTTCTACGCAATCGCTCGACTCATCATCCGATTGCACGATTTGGCACTCGAACTCACGCTCGGCAAAGATCAATTTCGAACCAAGAGCAGACGCTCGCTCTATAAAGACAAAATCATACTCTTCGGAGCTTTCCCCCAGAACTACAGCCACTTTCGGCTTAATAATTCCTGCCTTCTCGGTTGCCACCTTTGGCAATGTCGAGCCCAAAAATTCGGTGTGATCAAGACCGATATTTGTTACCACGCTCAGGATTGGCAATATAACATTTGTTGCATCCAATCTTCCGCCCAAACCTGTCTCAATCACTGCCACTTCGACATCTGATCGCGAGAAAAAGTCGAAAGCCATTACCGTTGTGATCTCAAAAAATGACAACGACAACTCCTCGATCAGCGATTTATGCTCGCCCACAAAACGCACAACCTCCTGTTCCGAGATCATCTCGCCATCGACCCTCATTCGCTCACGAAAATCCTTCAAGTGCGGCGAGGTGTATAGACCGACACGATAGCCAGCACTCTGCAACACCGAAGCGATCATGTGCGAAGTCGACCCCTTGCCATTCGTACCCGCCACGTGCACAGCCAGAAAATTGCGCTGAGGATTGCCTACCGAGCGACAAAACGACTCCACGCGCTCCAAACCAGGCTTATAGGCCGAAGCCCCCACCTGCTGAAACGAGGAGACAGAGTTGAACAGATAATCTATTGTTTGAGCGTAATCCATAGTTCTGAAAAATGCTAATCCACCAAATGATTCTTACGTCTTACACGATACGCCGAGTAATACATCACAGACAAGAAACTAATAAGCAGCGACATACGACCAACCCAATCTCCATAGGTAGCATATATTGTTTTATCATGTCGCACCTCGACATCCTGCTGCAAGAGGCCTCGCTGATCCCAATCTAAACGCTGTTCAACATCGCCTCGCGAAGAGATAAATCCCGAAACTCCCGTATTGGCACTGCGAGCCACAGCACGGCGGGTCTCGATAGCTCTGAGACGACAAAAATCAAACAAACGCTTATGTCCAGGGGTGTTACCCCACCAACCATCGTTCGACATGACAAGCATCACATTAGCATCAGCGCCATCGCCCACGAAACGTGCGAAACACTCACCATAAAGTCCCTCATAACATATTGCAGGGCCAAAGCGGACACCTCGCTTCTCAAAGACAGTAGGTTTATCATTGCGTCCCAGCTGACCCGTAATGCCGCCTAAATCGACAAACTTATTCAGCAATCCCGTAAACGGCATCGCCTCAACGCCAATCACAAGGCGCATCTTATGGTGAATCGACTCCTCGCTGTCTTGACCGATAGCCAACGCCGAATTGTAATAATCATAATATCCGCCCAAGCCTCGGCGGGCAGTTATGGTCGGAGGCTCCTCACTATCATAGAAACGAATACTTGTAACGCCCGTCACAGCCATCACATCTTGAGGCAAACGACTCTTAAGGGTCAAAACAGAGCGACTACGCTGGATTCCATCTTCATCCAACGGCCCAGGTAGAGCCGTTTCGGGGAATACAACTACATGAGACTGTTTATCCGCATCAGCCAATAGGCTCATCATATTTCTTAATTGCGGCGTTCCATCGCCTTTAAACTTTTCTGCATAGCAATCCACATTAGGTTGCGCCACCGCAACATGCACCTGCTCGCTTTGGGTCTCATGGCTAAAGTAAATTACCACTGATGTCACAATCGGCAATAACACAACGATCGCAGCACGCAAAATCGGCCAACCATAACGATTACGCCACGCCTCATAGATAGCGACATTGGCCATCATAACCCACATCGAGCCGCCCATAACGCCTGTCCACTCATACCATTGCACAGCCCACACATCGCCCGAAAATCCATTTCCAAGCACCAACCACGGGAACGACATCACCTCGGCATGGGTATAGAGATACTCGGTTGCCACCCACGCTACTATGAGCAACGTATATGCCACCGATTTACGGGCTCGCTTCGAGACATAGTGATAGAGCATAAATGCCACCAAATTCCAAAATGTCGAGACGATTGTCGCCGCGATAGGGCCTATCGGTGTTGCAATCCATACCCACCAAATAGTCAGCGCATTCCACAACACAAACGTAAGCGCTGCCCACCCCGCCATGCGCCACCAATCACGCGCCGAATCGGAGTAGCTTTCACTTATCATAAGTAGCGGTATCATCGCCACCAACAGCGTCAATCCGCTCACGCCCAACCATCCTGCCGACAACAACAGAACAGAGGCCAAAACGTATAATAATTTTCGTTGCATCGTTACACTCTACTTTAAATAATCAATAAACAATCGCCCATCGAGATGATCCACTTCATGCTGGAAGATAACGGCCGTAAAACCTCGTATCGTATCTTGATGTTCGACATAACTCTCGTCACGATAGCGCAAAACTATCCACTCTGCGCGCTCTACATTTCCGCTCAGTTCAGGAACCGACAAACATCCCTCGCCGCCAAATTGACTCTTTTCAGAACGAGCCACAATCTCAGGATTTAGGGAAAACTCAAAAGGCTCGCCCTCCTTATCGAAGCGTTGCACAGCCACCACGCGGCGCAAAATCCCCACCTGTGGTGCGGCAATACCGACTCCATCATTAGCAGGGTCTTTAACTGTAAGGAGCATACTCCGTTTCAGAAGACCAAAATCTTCACTTTTAGCCATAACGCGACTAATAGACAACGAATGTTGGCGCAAGAACAGAGAATCAACCTGCTGATCAATCTTCACCACACGCATCACACCACCATCGGTCTCTCGGATTAACGCCTGTTCTGAACTCGAAAATTGAGATCCACACCCTACTGAGAGCAGCGAAAACAATATGACGACAAGAAATCTCTTCATCAATAGATAATTTTTGTCAAAGATACTCAATTTAATACGATTTTCGGATTAATCCTCCCAAAAATTTTGCTCGACACCGCTTCTTATAGTATCTTTGCAATTATAAGGATAACTCTTTTCATCATGGAGGAATTGTATCAGATACCATTCGAGAAATACTCCTCGCGGGAGTCGATGCCTGCATCAGATCAAGAACTTGTAGAGATAGCAATTCAAGCTACTCGGCAAGCCAATGCTCCATATTCGGGGTTCAAGGTCGGGGCGGCAGCACGTTTAGCAAGTGGAAAGATAATCTCGGCAGCCAACACCGAGAGTGAGGTATATCCTTCGGGCATGTGTGCCGAGCGCTCATTGCTCTATCATTATCAAAGCAATTTTACTCAAGAGCCAATCACTGCACTTGCCATCGCATCCGAGCCATCCGAGAGGGAGTGTTACCCTTGCGGCGCTTGTCGCCAAGTGATACTTGATGTCGAGAATCGACAGCAACAACCGATCCGCATCATCATGTGGGGCGGAGGCACAGCGTCAGTAGTAAGCTCGGCCAGATTGCTTTTACCTTTTACGTTTAAACTATAATTTTTCCATATAACACCATGTTCAGACCAGACGACATACTTTACGAAGATAACCATCTGATCGTTGTCAACAAGCGTTGCGGCGACTTGGTACAACCCGACAAAGAGACAGACGATGCGTTGGAGAATGAGATCAAGGCGATGATCAAGGTACGCGACCACAAGCCTGGGGATGTTTTTCTCGGCGTGGTGCATCGTATCGACCGCCCCGTGAGCGGTGCTGTACTCTTTGCCAAGACATCAAAAGCATTAACTCGCCTCAACGAGATGATCCGCAACGGCGAGATTCATAAATACTATTGGGCTATCACCGAAGCTACTCCTAATCCAGAGGATGGCGAACTCGTACACTACATCGTGCGAGACGGACGCACCAACCGCTCTCGCGCCTACGACAAGCCTAAATCTGACGGCAAGAAGGCTACCCTACGTTACCATTTATTGGGTTGCAGCGCCCGCTACTCATTACTTGAAGTAGAGCTACTCACAGGTCGCCACCACCAGATACGTGCCCAACTGAGCAAGATTGGTTGCTCAATCAAAGGCGATTTGAAATATGGCGCAAAGCGCTCGAATCCCGATGGTGGCATCTCGCTGCACTCACGCCGAGTGGAGTTCATGCACCCAGTGCGTAAAGAGCCTATCTCGATCACCGCACCTACACCGAAGGATAATTTGTGGGACTTTTTTGAGAGCATGTAGCCATGAGAGCCTTGATTCAACGTACACAGCGTGCGTCAGTGACAATTGACGGCTCGCTACGCTCTTCGATTGGCAAGGGATTGCTGATTCTGATAGGTATCGAAGAGGCCGACACTCAAGAAGATATAGATTATTTGGTAGGAAAGATCTCTCGATTGAGAATCTTTGACGATGAAAATGGAGTGATGAACCTCGATATCCAGCAGGTCGAAGGCGAAGCGATGGTGGTGAGCCAGTTCACGCTACACGCCTCAACCAAAAAGGGCAACCGCCCCTCATATATCCGTTCCGCACCTGCCGCAATCTCTCAGCCAATGTACGAGAAGTTTGTGGAGTCGTTGCAGAGGACATTGGGCAAGGAGGTCGCCACAGGCGAGTTTGGTGCCGATATGAAAGTTGAGTTGATAAATGATGGGCCTGTGACAATCTGGATAGACTCTCGCAATAAGGAATACTAATGAGCCAGAAGAAGATACGCAGACGCACCAAACCACTCGGCAGTAGGCGATTGATCACCTATCTAATCGTGATCGTAATTGTATTGTCGGCCGATTACCTCTATCGCAACTTTATCGACAAAAGCGGCGAGCCTACACTAATAGAGCAGATTGTTTCGGACTACAACCCTACGCAAAGTAATGCCATACTGACAAATGAGGCAACCAAGAGTGAGGAGAATATAAGTTCCGACAAACCAACAAAGTCAGCTACGAGTTCATCCTCTACTGAACGTGGCACATACCGCACAGGATGGGCAGAGTTACCCGCTTCACAAAAGAGTGACGATCTACTCTATGCCCACCACACGCTATCGAACGGTCGGCGTAACTATTCGGTGTGTTACAGCAAGACAAACCATTGTCCGCTGTGGGTTGCTGCAGCTTTGCACAAGAGTTACAAAGGAGATGTAAAGCGCATGGGTAGCTACAACTTCGACCCGCGACTGCCCATTAACCACCAAATTTCACTCAAACGCTCATACGGAGAGTACACGCGTGGCCACATGTTAGGCTCGTCAGATCGCACCATAAGCGAGGAGGCCAACCTCCAGACATTCTATGTCACCAACATCGCACCCCAAATTCAGGATGGATTCAACTCCTCAAACGGCGCGTGGAATAATTTGGAAAGATTTGTCGAGAAACAGGTCTGCGCCGATACATTATATGTTGTTATAGGTGCTCTGTTCGAGACATACACCGATGTTGACGGCATGAAGATCGAGGCCGAGAGCACCACCAACCGTAACGACAAGAAGCAGGTGGCAGTTCCGACAGCCTATTATCAGGCTCTGCTCCGCACGAAGAGTGGTCGCAGTGGTCGTAACGTAATGGATTGTCGCCGTGAAGAGCTCAAGTGCGCCGCATTTATTGTTGGCCACCGCTCAGCGGCAGGGCGTAAACCTTCGGAGCGCGAGATGATCTCGATCAAGGAGCTGGAGAAGTTGACGGGTGTCGAGTTCTTCGCCAATGTCAAAAATGCCCCCAAAGCGCATGCAAATGCCGAAGATTGG
>CAYTGT010000025.1:0-12292 GCA_964437405.1 uncultured Alistipes sp. | reverse complement strand
GCAGGCGAGTGGGCTTATGACCACCGTTTGGGCTTGAGCGTGATGGTGATTGCTTATTTGTTGCTCGGAATTGCCTTCGTGAGCGCCAAAATCATCGTGGGCAAGCGTCCTCACATGCAGGGTATATATGTCGATTTGCAAACTTTGGAGGAGCTTCAGGCCGAGAAGGAGCGTCTTGAGCGTGAGATTGAGATGAAACAGCAATCTGACCTCGATTGGTCTAAAATTCGCAATCTTCAATCCAATGATGCCATGCTTAATGAGGAGCTGAAGGATGATCGCAACACCAACACCTCTCAAATCAACGAATCGGCCAAGAGTATTGCCGAGGGTATGGAGGCTAATCGTGCCGCTTATGAAGCGGGTTTGGCTGAGGCTCAGTCGATCCTTGATGCCGATCGAAGCAATAAAACCGAGGAGAATCCCCGTAAGGGCGAAGATTCGAAATATAAGGGTGGCGTCACCGTGCGCTTTGAGTTTAAGAACCCTACCCGTACAAAACGTGACCTTGTGATCCCAGCCTATCGTTGTGAAGCGGGTGGTCAGGTCGTTGTTGCCGTTACACTCAATCAAGGTGGAGAGGTTATCTCTGCACGTGTAGTTTCGGGTGGTGATGAGATTATGCGCGAAGAGGCTTTGAAGGCGGCTCGTGCATCGCTCTTCAATATCGACAACTCGGCTCCTGCTCGCCACGAAGGTACAATAACCTATACATTTGTTCCGCAGTAAACCGATTTTTGTGACCTATGCGCCGTTTCTTGACCATATTGCTTTTTTGTACATTCTACATGCTTTTCGGAGTGAGTGGATTGCAGAACGAGTGTGTAGTTAAGTACGATATTAAGTGTCTGTCTTTGAGCGCAGCCGATGACTCTGGTGAAAGCGATCTTGAGTTTCTTCGCCAATGGGGTAGCGACATGATCCGTACCTCTGGTCTGCGCAATCTTGTTAATTTTGAAGAGACCTCGACCGTAGGTGGACAAAACAACCTTCGCCAGCGCAATTCATCCGAAATAAGATTCACACCCCATCTTGTGCCTTGTCGCCATTTGGGGCATGTAACCCATATCTTTGACTACGATAATTTTAGGTCGTCACTTCGCAATGGTTATTATCTCCATTCCTTGTGCCGACTTCGTATTTAGCCAAATCCCCTAATTAACTGAAAATTGCACACTTTGGTGGTTACGCTGATTGCCGAGGTGTGACACTATGTGTAAATTTTGGTTTCATGGGGCGGGGCGTGCAGGCTTCAGTGTGACGCACGCACGCTTTCCCTTATTTTCGATGCGCGGTTCTTGTGTGAAAAGTTGCCGAGCATCAAATAGTGCTAAATACTTAAATGTCAAAAACTACATTATGCGAGGCGCTCTACGCCTTGCCTGATCATCAGATTGTCAAGCGCCGCAAATCACTCTTTACCCCTGTGGTGATGTTGATTGTCGGTATCGCTTTGATCGTAGCAAGTTCCTTGCTGAGGGTCAATGCCGATCTTGGCACTTTACGTTCGACACTAATCCTATTCGGAGGATGTTTTTCGGGTGTCGGAGTTGTGTTGATGTTCCTGCGCTATTCCAATTCGGGTTTTGAACCCTATCATCGTGCCGATTGTTGTTTTTTGAGACGTGAGGAGTTGAAATTCCAAAAAGAACAACGATCAGCCGTTTTGGATTTGCTTTCTATGCGAGATTTTACTACCTTGCGCAATCTTCCGTCAGAAGGCATTTCAGCTCTTTCGGTAGTAGTCTATTATTCGCCAAAGAGTAATTTCTGTGCGGCTCAGGCTTTCGATTATTCGGATTTTGAGTCTAAACCGATCGGCGATATTGTGATTACAAAGTAGTGCAGCATGAGTTTTGCTAATAGCCACAGGCTATGGGCGGAGGAAAATATAACGATTTATTTATGACAGAGAATCTATTATTGGTTTGGGCCTTGTTGCTTTTCGTAGCCGTAGTTGCGGGAAAGCTGGCATATAAATTCGGAGCACCATCGTTGCTCTTGTTCTTGGGTGTGGGAATGCTTTTCGGATTGGATATGATTGACTTCCAATCTTTCGAGTTCACCCAATTCATCGGTATGGTCGCACTCTGTATCATCCTCTTTTCGGGTGGTATGGATACTAAGTTTACCGAGATTAAACCCATCCTGTCGCCAGGAATCACACTTGCGACACTTGGTGTTGCGTTGACAGCCTTTCTCGTTGGCGGCTTTGTCTATTTCTTCAGTTCATGGATCGGAGTCGCGCTCTCCTTCCCCATAGCCTTGCTGTTAGCCTCTACCATGTCATCTACCGACTCGGCCTCGGTCTTTTCTATCCTTCGAAGTAAGAAGCAGGGTTTGCAGCAGAATCTGCGTCCATTGCTTGAGTTGGAGAGTGGTAGTAATGACCCTATGGCCTATATGTTGACCGTTCTGCTCGTTTCGGTAGTTTCTGTTGCCGATGGTGGCGGCGTTAGCATAGGTGGCGCTATTATGCAATTCTTCGTTCAGATGGCGGTTGGTTGTGCATTGGGTTATGGTATTGGCCGCCTTGCAGTTTTCGCCATCAATCGCATCAATATCAAGAGTAACACATCGCTCTATTCGGTGTTGTTGTTGGCTTTCATGTTCTTCTCATTCTCCTTCACCGAGCTTTTGTGGGGTAACGGCTACTTAGCCGTATATATCTCTGGTCTTGTAGTTGGAAATAATAAGCTCTCGCATCGTGGCCATTTGATTACCTTCTTCGATGGATTTACTTGGCTTGCTCAGATCATCCTCTTCTTGACTATCGGACTCTTGGTTAATGTCGATGAATTATTCAAGCCTGAAGTGCTGATCTTGGGTGGTGCAGTCGGTCTGTTTATGATCTTGATCGGTCGCCCTGTGTCGGTATTTTTGTCGTTGCTTCCTTTCCGCAAGTTTACCACCAAAGCTCGATTTTATATCTCTTGGGTAGGTTTGCGAGGAGCTGTACCTATCATCTTTGCCATCTATCCTATTGTTGAGGGCGTTCCAGAGGGCAGTATGATCTTCAATGTGGTCTTTCTCGGTACGCTGATTTCACTGCTTGTGCAGGGTACGACTGTCAGCTCGATGGCCAATTGGTTGGGCCTTGCTTACGAGGAGAAAGAGCCGCTCTTTAAAGTTGGTGTTCCCGATAGTATTAAGAGTAACTTCTCAGAGATGGAGGTAACTCCCGAAATGATAGCCAACGGCGATACGCTTCGCGATATTGCTTTGCCTGATAATACGCTTGTGGTGATGATCTACCGCGATGGCGGATATTTTGTTCCTCGAGGAGGCTCGCAGATGGCGGTTGGCGATCGTCTGCTTGTTGTCTCGGATCGTAGTGAGGAGGAGTTGCAGCAAGTATATTCAACACTCGGTATTAAAGATGTTATGAGTCTGAGATAAATTTAATCTGCCCCAAAGGTTTGACCAAAACTTTTGGGGCAGATTCGTATTGTAATCAGCTCAGTGGTGCGATACAGACATAATCTTTTTTAATTCAAGATTCACAGGCGTAACGCCTGATTTATGAGTGGGAAAGTAATTTTGTTTATGACTGCCATTCGAAAGGGTTACACGGCTTCATAAAACACCCGTAACGAGTGATTTATAAGTGGGAGAATAGTTCTGCTTAAGAGCGTAATAAGGCCAATTCAGCACATCACTCCACCGAGCGTATGCGAGGATTGTAGTTTCTAACAACAAAATAAGTGTAGTGATGCCAATCATCACTCGTAAAACTCGTGATATAGCATGATATTCTAAATTAAGGCATGCGTCAGCCCAATTTCGGCCGAATCAATTTTGGAACTAAGGCGGGCGATGTAGCTCCACCATCTACGAAATATCTCTATAAAAAGTTTAATTCCCATTTTTTCTCCTCTGTTTCTGTTTTATTTCAAAATTCGATATTAAATTTGTACTCATGTATAACATAATCCGTTTTTTGAGATGAAAGTTTTGATTGTAGAGGATGATGCTTCGTTGCGTGAGATTATGATTCGTGCGCTCAAGCAGGAGGGCTATGTTGTTGAGTTTGCAAAGAACTTTTCCGAGGCCGACATGAAGCTCGCAGGCTATAGCTATGATTGTATCCTACTTGATATTATGCTTCCCGATGGCAATGGCCTGAATCTTCTTGAGCACCTGCGCTTGATGGGTAAACGCGAGAATGTGATCATCATCTCGGCTCGTAACTCGTTGGAGGATAAAATTCATGGTTTAGAGAATGGTGCCGATGACTATTTGGCAAAGCCATTCCATGTGGCCGAGCTTGTCGCTCGTGTCCGTAGCGTTTTGCGCCGAGGTCGTTCGGGTGGCGAACTTATGCTCGAAAAGGGTAATGTTATATTGACTCCTGAAAGCCGCCACGTTAAAGTTGATGGCAAGGAGCTTCCGCTACTGAAAAAGGAGTTCGATATCTTGTTCTATTTTATGCAGCGTCCCAACCACATGGTCGATAAAGCGGTTTTGGCCGAAGCTGTGTGGGGTGACTACGCCGATGATGCCGACAACTTCCAATTTGTCTATGCTCAAATTAAAAACCTCCGCCGAAAACTCTCCGATGCAGGAGCTTCGGTCGAGATCACTTCGGTCTATGGCTTTGGCTATAAGTTGGTCGTAAAACAACCTGCATAAAGGGTTGACGTGGTAACCTAAGTGCGAATTTATAATATCGGTCAACTTCAAAGAAAATAGTTTTATCAGCCTCATAAATAAGGGTAGTCATGAATATAACATACCGTATCTCCCTGCGTCTTGCTTTTGTGATCTCGTTGCTCATTTCGTTGTGGTCGCTATTTTTCTACTTCACTATGGTGGATGAGATTCGTGATGAAGCAGATGACTCGTTGGAGAATTACGCATCACTCATTATTACCCGTATGTTGGCTGGTCGTGAGCTCCCCTCCGAGGGCGATGGCTCTAACAATTCATATACCTTAACTCCTGTCGATAGCCTCTATGCTGCCACCTATTCGCGCTATCTCTATGAGGATGTTGATGTCTATATCCCCGAACATGGCGAGTATGAACCAGCCCGTGTCTTGACCACCATTTTCAAAGATGGTAATGACCAATTCTATGAGTTGAAAGTCGCCACTCCAACCTTTGAAAAACAAGACCTTTTTACTTCTATTCTTTCGTGGATTGTTTTGCTCTATGTGTTGTTGCTGATCACCATTCTGAGTGTTACGATGATTGTCTTCCATCGTGGTATGCGCCCGTTGCGAGATTTGCTTAAGTGGTTGGAAGAGTATATCCCAGGGCGCGAGATTGAACCTCTGCCCGAGAAATCCGATATAAACGAGTTTCACAACCTTTATCACACCCTTTATCGAACTATGGAGCGTTCCGAGAGCCTTGTTGCCCGCCAAGCGCAATTCATCGGCGATGCCTCTCACGAATTACAGACTCCTTTGGCTATCATCGGTAATCGTGTCGAGTGGTTGCTTAACTCCGAGAATCTGAGCGAACAACAAGCTGTTGAGTTGTATAAAATCAACTCCACTATCTCGCGTGCTGTACGCCTTAACAAGACCCTTTTGCTCCTCACCAAGATCGAAAATGGCCAATTCCCCGAAGTCTCACAAGTTGACCTTGTTCCCATCCTTCGAGACCATGTGGAGTCATGTGGCGAGGTCTACTCTTCGCATGAGTTGCAGATCTCATTAAATCTGCCCGAAAGTTTTGTTGTCCAGATCAACGAGTCGTTGATTTCGATTCTGTTGGCTAATCTGGTTAAAAATCTCTATCTTCATACCCCACAGGGCGGTAAAGGTGATATCTATATCGAGGGTCGTACCTTATATCTTATCAACGATGGAGAGTCTGCGCTTGATTCCGATCGCCTGTTCGATCGTTTCTATCACGCCTCTAAACGCGAAACTTCCACAGGCTTAGGTTTGGCATTGGTTGCCTCTATCTGTAAAAATTACGGATACGATATCGAGTATAGCTTTGTCGATGGCCGCCACCGTTTCACCTTGAAATTTTAATTGCGAAAAAAATCGCAAAAAAATCAGAATTAATAATTTTTTTCAGATTCATTTCATAATCGTGTTTAATCTTTGCATCAAGGAAATGTTATTTGTGTGTAAAGTTTAAATTTTAATTAAGATTATGAAAAAGATTTTTTTGACAGCAGCTATTTCGTTTTTGTCTTTTGGTGTAGCATGTGCCGATATTGATCGTCCGATCGAGGTGAAGGATTTGCCAGCTAAGGCACAAACCTTTTTGAAACAGCACTTCTCTAACACAGCAGTATCTCTTGCTGTCGAGGATAAGGAGTTTGTCTTTAACGAATATGAAGTTGTTTTGGTCAATGGCGCTAAGATGGATTTCGACTCGTCAGGAGAGTGGACCGAGATAGACTGCAAATATGCTACCGTGCCCGATGCAATCGTTCCAAAACAGATTTTATCGAGTGTTGCCGAGCGCTATCCCGATGCAAAGGTTCTCAAGATCAAGCGCCAGCGTAAAGGTTATGAGGTCTCTTTGTCTAACCGTTTGGAACTCTCTTTCGACTCAAAATTCAAGGTTGTTGATATTGACGACTAATCGTTCTTGAAAAATATAAGCATATTAACTTTATAAATGGGGATTTAGTTGGGTTAATAATGAAGGGGCTGTCGCAACATTGTTCTGCGACAGCCCCTGATGCTTATCTTGAAAAGTCAAGTCGGTGATTACTTAATCTCCCAAGTCTCTCCCGAACGCAACAGATCATCCATACACTTGATCTTTGCCTCGGCCTGTACCTCTTTGACCTGCTCGTCCACCTTCTCGTCATAGATCTGAGCATCCTTCACATCTCTGATCACTCCGACAGCCACAGGGTATTCAGGATACTTCATTGCCGCCAACATCGAGTGCAATGTTGTCTCCTCGGTGTGTGCATCGTGAGTCAAAATATCGTCTAAAGTATATCCATCCTCGCCGATAGTGACAACCTTTAGACGCATATTCTCAAATACCAACCCCTTCTGGTTATCTTTGCCGAAGAGCATCTTCTCGCCGTGACGCAGCGTGATGGTATTCTCGGCGCGTGTAGCCTTGTCGCCTGCAAATAATGCGTGTGTCTTGTCGTTGAAGATGACGCAATTTACCAAAGCCTCCACAACTGCCATTCCCTTGTGCTCTGCGGCCGCTACCAAACAATCTTTGGTTAACATTACCTCCATATCTATCGTGCGGGCAAAGAATGTGCCCTTAGCACCGATCACCAACTCTCCAGGATTAAAAGGCTTCTCTACCGTACCGAAAGGCGAAGTCTTAGTGATCTTGCCGAGCTTCGTGGTAGGGGAGTATTGACCCTTTGTAAGTCCATAGATCTCGTTGTTGAAGAGGATCATATTCAGATCAATGTTGCGGCGTATAGCATGGATAAAGTGGTTTCCGCCGATTGCGAGAGAGTCACCATCACCCGAACATACCCAAACCGAAAGATCAGGATTTGCCACCTTGATACCTGTTGCTACTGCATTTGCACGACCATGTATGGTGTGGAAACCAAAGGTCTTCATGTAGTAGATGAATCTTGACGAGCAACCGATACCCGACACGAAAGTAAATTTGTTGTGAGCAATGCCCAACTTCTCGGCCACTTCAGGCAACGCGCGCTGTACGGCATTCAAAATCGCATGGTCACCACAACCAGGGCACCACTTTACGATCTGGTCACTCTTAAAATCTGCTGGTGTATATTTATATTCTGCCATGATCTTCTCTTATAGTAATGAGTTAAACTTCTCCTTAAGCTCGACCACGGTAAATGGCTGGCCCTCAGTTTTATTATATTGCTGGAATGTGAACTCTTGGAAGTTCTGACGCAGATATGCTGCAGCCTGACCCTCATTAAGCTCACACACCACAATATGTTTGTGATTCTCAAGAAGCTCTTTCACGCCATGTGGCAGAGGGTTTATGTAATTCAGGTGTAGCAAAGCGACACTCTTGCCCTCCTGTTGCAACTCGCTCACCGCGCTCTGCAAGTGGCCACGTGTTCCGCCCCAACCTACAACCAATACATCAGCATCCTTCTCACCCATAATCTCAGGCGTTGGCAATACATCGGCCACGCGAGCAACCTTCTCGGCACGAGTGCGAGTCATCTCCTGATGGTTTGCAGGGTCGTAAGAGATTGAGCCCTTCAAGTGATCCTTCTCCAAACCTCCGATACGATGCTCCAAACCCTCCTTACCAGGGAATGCCCAACCGCGAGCCAACTTCTCATCACGCTTGTAAGGCATAAAATCGCCCTCTGTACGCTCTACGATAGGTGGACAGATTGCTGGATAATCAGCCATTGATGGAATCTTCCAGGGTTCTGAACCGTTGGCGATAAAACCATCGGTCAACAAGATTACAGGAGTCATGTGCTCCATCGCTATCTTCGATGCCATAAATGCGTAGTGGAAACAGTCGCTTGGTGAAGAGGCCGCGATTACCACCATCGGACACTCTCCATTTCGGCCATAAAGAGCCTGCATCAAATCGCTCTGCTCGGTCTTTGTTGGCAGACCTGTCGAAGGACCTCCGCGCTGTACGTCAACCACAACAAGTGGCAACTCAGCCATGACAGCCAAACCCATCGCCTCGCTCTTGAGCGAGAGTCCAGGACCTGAAGTAGTCGTTACAGCGAAATTTCCTGCGTATGCTGCACCGATAGATGTACAAATTCCCGCAATCTCGTCCTCTGCCTGCACAGTCTTTACACCCAAATCCTTGCGCTTTGCCAACTCCTCCAAAATCACCGTGGCAGGAGTGATAGGGTATGATCCGCAGAAGAGTGGTAAACCCGCCTTCTCGCTTGCTGCACACAGACCCCAAGCTGTGGCAACATTACCGTTAATCGAACGATAAGTTCCCTTCTCAAGATTTGCCGCCTCGACCTTATATGTATTTGCAAATTGGTGAGTGTTTGCCGCATAGTTGTAACCTGCATCAATCACTCGCTTGTTGGCCTCAGCCACAGCAGGATTCTTCTTCGCAAACTTGCTGTCGATATATCGTTTTGCATAATCCTCCGACTGGTTGTAGATGTAGAAGCAGATTCCGAGCGCAAACATATTCTTGCACTTCACCACCGACTTGTTATCCAATCCCATGTCAGCCAATGCCGCTTTTGTCATCGAAGTAATCTCTGGAATCACTACATTGTAACCCTCCAAACCAAGCTCTGCGATTGGGTCGAGTGTCTCAAATCCCGCCTTTTTGATGTTCTCCTCTGTGAGCGTGTCACCATCAATGATTACCGTAGCATCCTTCTTCAACCATTTGCGGTTTGCCTTCAGTGCCGCAGGGTTCATTGCGATGAGTGCATCGCAGTAATCTCCAGGGTTTGTTACCTCGCCCGAACTGATATGTACCTGAAATCCTGATACTCCTGCCACCGTACCTTGTGGCGCACGAATCTCCGCAGGGTAGTCGGGGAATGTTGATATTCCATTGCCTTTCAGAGCAGATGTGTTTGAAAAGAGCGTACCCGTAAGCTGCATTCCGTCTCCCGAATCGCCCGAAAAACGAATCACAACATCCTTCAACTCTTTCACGTTAAAGTTTTCCATGATCTATTTATTGTTTAGTTAGTATCTTTTCTGACGTACAAAGATAGTCGATAATTACTCTCGTTATCCTCGTGATGTGATTTTTTAGAATAAAAAATTTTAGGCGCTCTTTAATAAAATTCAAAACCGATCTCTTTTCCGATTCTATCTCTCGCCTTTTTTCGAGTTGTTTCGCTGCATCCTCTCGCTCAGTATCACTCCAGCCAATATCAGCGCTGTACCGATTATTGCAAGCCAAGTGATGCGCTCGCCTAAAACCAAATAAGATGTAACGAGCGCAACTATTGGATTCAGATACAAATAGTTGGTCGAGTCCACCGCCCCCAACTTCTCTATCACCACATTCCACCCGATGTAGCATATTAGCGAAGCCAATACTCCTAAAAATAGCAGATTCCCTGCCACCACAGGCTCGCAAAGTTGCGTCCAACTGATCTCCATCGGCTCAATCAGAAAGTAGGGCAGTAGCGTCAAAATCCCATAAAAGAAGATCTTGCGGGTTATCATCAGCGAGGAGTATCGCTCCTGCACCGTTAAAATCACTATGCTGTATATTACCCACATCACCGAAGCTCCCAACGTCAGAAGATCTCCCAATACGTTGAGCTTCAGGATGAATTTACCGTTAAAGACCACCAATCCTACACCTATGAGTGAGAGTGCCGAGTAGTAGTAAATTTTTCTGTTGATCCGCTCTTGTCGGCTTATAAGATCTACTGCAAGTGTTGTGAGCAACGGCGTGGCGGCAATGATGATGGCTACGTTTGATGCCTGTGTATAAACTAAAGCGGTATTCTCCAATAGAAAATATAGCGATCCGCCCGAAATACCCAACACCACCATCAGCAACTCGTCTTTCAGCGAATTACACCACAACTTCTCACGCGAGAAGATCACGATCCCGATGTAGGCTATCACAAACCTGAGAAACATAATCTCAGCAGGCGACAACCCTTGCTCGATTAATATTTTCGAGCTGATGAAGGTCGTTCCCCAGACGGCCGCCACAAAAATTGCCAGCAGGTGGTATAACCCCATCTTTTTTATCTCCACCGCTTTGCTCTTATCTTAATGAGTTCATTCTGATGCTTGCCTTCACTATCGCACAGGCGCGTATTCTGCTCTTCTCGATATCCTTATCGGCGTGGTGCGGATTTTGGCTCACCAATTTCACATATCCCTCGCGCTCCGATTTCTGGATATATTTTACTGTGATATACTCCTCGCCGTCCAAATCAATCGAGAGCAGATACATATCTCCCCAAAAGATATTGTCCAAGTCCTGCAACTGCTTGTATAACACGATGTCGCCACTCTTCAGTAGTGGATACATCGAATCACCCACGATATATATTGCGCCGTCACACTTTGGCAAGTTAGGTATGTGGATATAATTTTCGGGTTTAGCCTCTTGCTGATTGGTGAATAGAGGTACCAATCCTGCTGTTGCCTCCACATGATAGAGCGGCACGCTCTGCATCGGTAGCGAGTTGTCCGAACGCAACTTGAAAGGGTTGAAATTTGGTTCGGCGTTGAACATATTGCCTTTTCCTTGTTCAATCCATTCGGGATTTACATTCAATTCTTGAACCAATATGTTTTTGTTGCGTGTAGACAATCCGCACTTGCCTGTTTCGATCATCGAAAGTGCTGCTTTTCCGATGCCAAGTCGCTGAGCTAATTGCTCTTGTGTGAGATTAAGCTCTTTGCGTATTAGTTTTAATCGCTCTCTCATAATAATTCTATTAGAAAATTTTATATCAAAAATTTGTACTTTATTGTATTAAAATTCAAAAACTGAATATATCTTTGTAGCGCAAAGTTAAGCAATTTATTGGAATAAACAAAATAATATTAAAAGATTATGCTTCAAATTACACCTGATTTCTATGAGCATATTGCTCAAACACTGCTTGATCAACTTCGAGGTCAAGGCTATTATTCGGGCTCATTCGAGTGTGATTACGCCTCTTTTTCGTGCCGAATGGTACTCTCGGCTGTTATTTATTACCAAGCTAATGATGACTCGGTGGGTTATCTCGGAGGGGTTAGCGATGTTATCCCCGTATGGTGGGAATTTCATACAATCGCCGAAGATGGCGAGCTGCTGAATGATTTTTCATTCAATGAGTTGCGAGCGGTAATTAAACAATCACTTTAACTATTTATTTTTATCTTGACTATGAACCAAAATGTTATTTTAGACCACTTTGCCGAGGATTTTAAAACGGTTGAGGTGGTGGATGAATCTCCTCGCACATTTGATCCGCATGAGCTCTCCTCGTTCGAGAAATTCTCCACCCATATCTATCCGTTTCTTGAGATCAAAGAGTTTCATCGTACCTATTACCATCTGCTTGAACTTTTTGCTCGAGGGCGTATCTGTAAATTGATGGTCTCTATGCCTCCGCAACATGGTAAGAGTGTGGGTGCCAGCACATTGCTCCCCGCCTATATGCTCGGCTTAAATCCTGACTTGAAAATTGCTATTGCCTCCTATTCGGCTTCACTTGCCAATAAATTTAATCGCCGAGTTCAGCGAATTATCGAGAGCCGCGAATATGGCGATCTCTACCCCGATACCCGTATCAAGTGCGGAGGAAAACCTCCTCAATATCTGCGCACGGCCGATGAGGTGGAGATCGTTGGCCATGAGGGTTGTCTGCTCTCGGTTGGACGCGAAGGTTCGCTGACAGGCAACCGTGTCGATTGTTTTATCTTGGATGATCTCT
>CAYTGT010000024.1:0-12478 GCA_964437405.1 uncultured Alistipes sp. | reverse complement strand
TCCCACATCTTGTTCATAAACTCAAGATCCTCGCGGCAATTCTCCAACGCATAGCGAATCAGATACTTAAGAAAATCTTCAGCCAAATCCATATTCTCCTCCAACTCATAGAATGCCATCTCAGGCTCGATCATCCAGAACTCTGAGAGGTGACGAGGAGTATTAGAGTTCTCGGCACGGAATGTAGGACCAAATGTATAGATCTGACCCAAAGCCAACGCTCCGAGCTCACCCTCCAACTGACCCGATACGGTCAAGTTACAAGGCTTGCCGTAGAAGTCCTGAGAGTAGTCGATCTGACCCTCCTCGGTACGTGGAAGGTTGTTCAGATCCATAGTAGTGACGTTGAACATCGCGCCTGCGCCCTCGCAATCAGAACCTGTGATCAGAGGTGTATGCCAATAATAGAATCCGTGATCGTTGAAATACTTGTGGATAGCATAAGCCATAGCATGGCGGATACGGAAGATGGCACCAAATGTGTTGGTACGTGGACGCAAGTATGCGATATCACGCAAAAACTCCAAAGAGTGACCCTTCTTCTGCAATGGGTAGGTCTCTGGATCGGCAGTACCGTAAACCTCGATCTTCTCGGCCTGAACCTCTACACCCTGACCTGCGCCGAGCGACTTAACCAACTTACCATCCACACGGATACATGAACCCGTAGTGACGCTCTTAAGCTCCTCTTCCTGAATCTTTTGAAGGTCAACAACGACCTGAATATTTCCTACACATGAACCATCGTTCAAGGCGATAAATGCTACATTTTTGTTTCCGCGCTTGGTGCGTACCCAACCTTTAACAGTGATGTCGTAATCGGTTGTGGTCGATTTCAAGATCTCCGCAATTCTCTGAGTTTTCATATAGTGTTGTTTTACTTATTATTTGTCTAAATTTTCAAGCCAGCATCGAGCCTCCTCTGCTATGTCGGGAGTTATCGAGTCTTATCAATCTACAAAGGTAGTTAATAATTTGATATTTGTCAAAAAAAAAGTACCTTTGCAAAACGGTACTTTGTACCGCGACACCATTTGGAGGCGTTAATTTAATAATTACAGCTACTTTATGAAGAGAATTTTATTGCTTGGGTTGAGCCTAATGACAGCATTGACGGCTTTGGCACAGAGCCCACGAGTATATCGTTCGGAGTTTATTACATACGACAAGCGCGAAGATGCCGTTGCCGATAAGCGTGATGAGACTGCAAACTACACTCCATTCAAGCCTGAACGCATTGCCATAGCTGGTGGCGAGGCTCGTTTCGTGCAGAAGATCAATGTCGATGCTACAATGAACGACTACAATATCTTCTTCCACTTGGAGAATGTCGGTATGGCATACACTCTGTTTGTCAATAACGAGCCTATTGCCGAAGTAGATGACACCATCACTCCTGCCGATTTTCTGCTTTCGCCATATCTTCGTCAGGGCGTGAACGAACTGATGATTGGCGTGAGAATGAGCCGTACTCCACAGCTTCAAGAGAATATCATACAACCAGGCTTTGAGCAGTTCGAGAATAGCTATCTATTTGCTCAGCGCCGACTCTCGATCCGAGATTTTGATGTGGTATTGGAACCTGATACGACACGCCAATACGCCAAGCTCAAGTTGGATGTAATCATCGCTAACGACTTTAATTACAAAGAGACCATTCAAGTCGGTTTCGACATCTATGATCCAAAGGGTAAGTTGAAGGAGTATAGCGTCAACGAGTTGGAATTGGAGGGACGTTCGATAGATACGCTTAGTTTCAATCCCGATGTATATCATGCCTACAATTTCAAGTGGGGAGACGGCCAGAAGCCACTCTACGCGTTGACACTCTATATCAAGCGCAACGGTATGTTATGGGAGTATATCCCTTTGAAGATCGGCTTCGGCAAGACCGTGTATCGTGATGGAAAGTATTTCCGCTTCGATCAAGTGTTGCACATTCAGAAGAAGGAGCACTTCAACGCTTCGGAGGATCGCCAAAAGACTTTTGTCGCCATCGAGCAGTTGAAATTACGTGGCTACAACACGCTTTGTCCCGATTATCCGCAGCCTAAGTGGTTCTATGATATGTGCGACAAGGCAGGAATGTTTGTGATTGATTGTGCCAACATTAACTCTCCAACGAATAGCAATATCCGTTCGGTGGGAGGTACACCAGCCAACGATCCAAAACTCTATGAGGAGTATATGACCAGAGTCAAGTCGATGTATTATCGTTCTCGCAACCACTCTTGCATCATAGCCTACCGTTTGGCAGGTGAGCAGTCGGGTAACGGATACAACCTTTATAAAGCCTACGAGTGGCTCAAATCGGTTGAGACGCGCCGTCCTGTATTCTACGAGGGTGCTGAGGGTGAGTGGAACACCGATTTGTAGTGTGATGCGAAACTATTGATAGAATGAACATCGAACTCATCGTAATCGGCAAGACCGATCAGCAAGAGGTGGCGGCGCTCGTGGAGCAGTATGCCAAGCGAGTGAATCACTACTGCCGATTCACAGTGACCACCATTGCCGATGTGAAGAACACTCGCAACATGGCCGCTTCGCGTCAGAAGCAGTTGGAGGGTGAGATGATCTTGAAACTGATTACCGAAGGTGATTGGTTGGTCCTGATGGATGAGCGCGGGCGACAATTCACCTCGATGGAGTATGCCGATTGGTTGCAGAAACGCATGCTCAGCGGCGTGAAGCGTTTGGTGATAGTGATCGGAGGACCGTATGGTTTCTCGGATCAAGTCTATCAGCGTGCCAACGAGAAGATCTCGCTCTCGAAGATGACCTTTTCGCATCAAATCGTAAGAGCCATATTCGCCGAGCAGTTGTATCGTGCGTTTACCATACTTAATAACGAACCCTATCACCACGAATAGATATGAGATTGATCAAGACCCATGCGGCACTTGTAGTGTGGCGAATCGCACTTCTGTATGTTGTGCTGATGCTTTGTCGAGTGGTATTTTATGCCTATAACAGCACTCTGATCGGCGAGTTGCCATACGAAGAGTTGTGGGCGTTGCTGTGCGGATCATTTAAGTTCGATACTATATCTATTATCTATGCCAATGCTTTGTTTATCCTTTTCTCGCTTCTGCCACTCAAGGTCAGAGAGCGTAGTTGGTGGAAACGAACACTTTATTGGTATTATGTGGTAGTCAATTCTCTGCTTTTGGTGGGTCTGAACTTTGCCGACACGATCTATTATCATCATGCTCAGAAGCGTTTGTCGGCCGAGGCAATCTTCTGTTCCGAGAGCGGCAATTCATTGCAAACGGTATTGGCGTCTATGGCCGAGAATTGGTTTTTAGTGTTGGTCGGAATGGCCTTTGTTTTAGTTTTGGCTATGGGTTATTGCCGTAAGATCCGCTTCAAGAGTCTATTTAATGGAGTATGGTACTATATTAGCTCTGTATTGGTGTTATTGGCGGCGGTAGCGCTTTGTATGGGAGGTGTTAGAGGTGGTTTTTCGAACCAGACACGCCCGATAGCGGTTTCCGATGCGGCTCAATATACACCAAACGAAGCTCGTGCAGAGATGGTTCTAAGCAATCCGTTCTGCATATTACGCACTATCGGGGAGTGTGATAATGATTAAAGAAGATAGATCAAGGGAAAATAAAATTTGGTAATAATACCAAAGCATTTCTATAACTATTGAAAATACATGAGCCTGTCTAATAAGTTTTAGACAGGCTCTATTTTGTGGTGTATTACGTCTACATCTTGTAGAACTCCTCCCAACCCTTGCGTGGTGGAGTAGAGGTGAGCATCGCATCAGCGAAACGGTTGTTGACAATGCGCTTAGTCTCACGATCGAAGATGATCTTCTCGTTCAGGCGCTGAGCCATCACGCCCAAACAGAATACCTGACACAAAGGACCAAACTTCTCAAATGGTGAGCGGCTCTTCTCCTCGCCCATACAAGCCAACAGGAAGTTCTCGTAGTGGTTAGATGGACTCTTTGGCACCTCTGGCAACTTGCTGGCCATCTCCTTAGCCTTTGACTCAGGGATAATCTGAGTTGTAGCACCGTGTGAGCCACGCTTGAAGATAAGATCCTTAGAGTACATGATTGTTCCTGGGTTGAGCTTCACTGCCGATGCCGCGGCTGGCTTACCGTTGATCATTGGAACATCCTTACTCATCTCTGATATACCATAACCCTCTGGTACAGGAGGATAGTTACCGATACCGTCCCACCAAGTGATATCCATTGCAGGCATCTTACCGCGGCGAGGGAACTTGAAGTTGATGGTCGAAGACATTGGGAAGAAGTATGTATTCCAACCCTCGAACTTAACAGGTGTAATCTCAGTAGGCAGACCTAAGTCGAGGAACTCATGGATGGTGTCGATCAAGTGCGCACCCCAATCGCCCAAAGCGCCCATACCGAAGTCGTACCATGAACGCCAGTTACCTGGGTGATATTTGCCGTTGAACTCGTGGAACTGCTGTGTAGTGTGCCACAAATCCCAATCCATGCCATCTGGAATAGGCTCAGCCTGAGGATAACGGTCGATGTTAACATCGTATCCGTGCCAACGGCGTGAGTTGTTCATGTGGGCATCAACGTGAGTCACGTCCTTTATAATACCAGCCTTCACCCACTCGCGGAATTGGAAGTAGTTAGCCTCGGAGTGACCCTGATTACCGCCCTGTGTTACAAGATTAGGATTACGCTTTGCAGCTGCAATCATGAGCTCGCACTCAAGGAATGTACGACCCATAGGCTTCTCTACATACACATGCTTGCCTTGATTCAGAGCCAACATTACACAAGGGAAGTGTGAGAAATCGGGAGTCTCGACCACTACTGCCTCGAATTTATTACCCATCTCGTCAAACATCTTACGGAAATCAGTGTAAACTCGAGCATTAGGATGTGCCTTGATAGACTCCAAGCTACCCTTAGATTTAGGGTCAACGTCACACATGGCAACGATGTTGGCAAGTCCTGTTCGCTCGAACTCGCGCATAACCTCGCGACCACGATTGGCCATACCAACCCATGCGATATTTACCTTGCCCAAACGTGCAAAACGCTCCTTCTTATCTTGTTGCTCTGCTGCGAAGAGTTTATTACCATCGGCCAAGCCGCCCATCATGACACCTGCGGCCGCAAGGCTTGACTTCTTGAGGAAGTCGCTACGTGAAATTTTTTCGCTCATAGATATTTAGTTTTTGGTTTTAGATTCTTTTTCTCGGCAGTTAGAGCCAATAATTGCTACTAAGTTAGTGATAATTTTTGAAGAATGAGGTTTCGGGTAGAAAAAAATCAAAATTTGTGTAGTTTTTCTGCTCTCTCAGCGACTAAGTATATGTATAAACAGATATGCGAGGCTGCTGAAAAGGATATGTAGATATATGTATAAAAAAAAACTGTACAAAATATACATCTTTGCGATACAAAGTAGCGGATTTTTTGTATATTTGCTACCGTAAACACAATTTATAACCAAACAAAATTCTCAACTATGAAACATTTTTCATTTTTAGTGTTGTTTTTTGCCACACTCCTCTCATCTGTCGCCGCATCGGCGCAGACTCGACAAACTATTACAGGTCAAATCGTTAACTCTAAGGGTGAGCCGATTAGTTACGCTACGGTGGTAGCTATGCAGGGCGGCGAGCAACGAGCTGGAGCTACTTCAGATGACAATGGTGGTTTCCAACTCAACCTTGCTAATGGCGAGTATGATCTCTCGGTGGATTATGTGGGATACAAAAGCGCCATGCGTAAGATCAAAGTCAATGGGGCAACTACGTTGGAGCCGATACGCTTGGAGGAGTCTGCAACCGAGATTGGCGAGGTAGTCGTGCAGGCCAACATGATCAGGCGCGAGGCCGATCGCTTCGTTGTGGATGTTACCAACTCGGCATCAGCCATTGGACGCACGGGCGATGAGTTGTTGCGCCAATCGCCAGGTGTATGGCTCAAGGATGATGAGATCTCAATTAACGGAGCTTCGGGAGCTAAGGTCTATATCAATGATCGTGAGCTGAAGCTCTCGGCCGAAGATTTGGTGCGCTACTTGAAGAATCTGCGTGCCGAGGATATATCGAAGATTGAGATTATCCCACAGACAGGCGCCGACCACGATGCCGACTCCTCGGCAGGTATAATCAAGATATGGTTGCGCCGCCGATTGGATAATGGCGTAATGGGATCAGCGAGTATCTATTCAAACCAGAGTTTTAAGGGCTTGGGATGGGATTATGACCCTTCGGCTTCGATCAATGCGCATGTGGGTAAGTTCGATCTCTCGGCAAGCGGATGGTATTCTAAATATAAATATGTCTTTAATGTGATGGAGAATACCACTTACCACAACTCTGATTCTGAACTTGAGTCGGCAACCGAGATGCCAAACAAGGGAACAACGGGCGGAGCTCATTTTTCGGCCTTTGCTGAGATTAACCCACGTCATTCGGTGGCTCTTTCGTTGGGATACAATACAAACAGAGAATTTCAGCCGACCGACTCTTGGACAAAGATGGTGACACCTCATGCTGAGGTGTTCAACGATAGCTTCTATGACGCTTCATCAGTTCGCGACACCTATTCGGCAACGGCAAACTATATCTTCAAGACAGATGACAAAGGCTCAAATCTGAAATTTATTGGCGAATACACCCATCGCGACTCACACTCCAAAAATAATAGTACAACCATACAGTCGGCAATGGGAATCAGCAGCGATTCGACATACTTTTATCGCAACAATAACCTTTTCCGCGTAGCCACAGCTTCGTTGGCTCGTGAAAGGGTGTTGAGCGAGGTGGCAGTCTTAAAGTATGGCGCGAAATATACCTACAACGAGGTAAATGCCGATGCTATATATCGCTACTTGAAAGGCTCGACATGGGTACCATCAACGGTAAGCGATTATGATATCTCCTATACCGAGAATATCGCCGCTGCCTACGCTACGGCAACACTTCGCAAGGGGCGTTTCAGTGCGGTGGTAGGCCTACGCGGAGAGTACACCTACACCAACGGCAAAGGCTCAGATGTCGGTCAGGAGTATTTTTCTTTGTTCCCTAATGCCAACTTCTCATACGCTTTGGATAAGCAGGGTCGTCACTCGTTGGTGGCGCAGTATTCGCGCTCGATTTCTCGCCCCAACTTCTGGAATCTGACTCCTGACCGTATGCAGATATCAGATTATACCTATCAGACAGGAAACCCTTTTCTGAATCCTGCTTATGTCAACACCTACTCTTTGACGGCAGTCGTAGCGCAGAAATATAGTATTACGTTGGCTGTAAAGCGTCAGAAGGATGCTATCCAGCAGATGATCGTTAGCGATGAGAAGGATCCTCAGATGATGAACCTTACGATTGTGAATATGCCCGTACTACACCAGTATGCTGCGACAGCGAGCCTACCTGTGACGCTTGCGAAGTGGTGGACGTGGAATACCAATTTGACAGCGGCGGTGCAGGAGCAAAAGTTGACGGCGGAATCGGACGTAGAGTATGATCCGCTGATGCAGTGGAACTCTTCGATGACCTTCACTCTGCCCAAGTCGTTCTATGTGGACGTAGATTATTGGGGATATACAAACGTGGTGGTAAGCAACGTACAAGTTAAGGGCGAACATTCATTGTCGCTCACGCTCAAGAAACAGATCAAGGATCAATGGACTATTTCATGTATGCTCAACGAACTTGTGCCACGCCGCCAAAAACTTATCTTCGGCGAGGAGGAGTTCTCCAGAGTCTTGCGTCAGGATAGTTTTAACGAGCGAATGAGAGTACGTTTGGGCCTAACTTGGAGCTTCAAGAGCGGTAAGCAGTTCCGCACTCGACAAGTGGAGAGCGCAGGCAGCCAATCGAGAATGTAGAAAAGGCCTAATGGTAAATTGTATCCAATCATCAAATTAGTTGATGATTGGATACCTTTAATATTTATAGCGCTCGGCTTGCTAAATTACTGTTTAAACTTCGGTATGGGCGTTTCACCCCTTGATTATGACGTTTCGCCTAACAAACTATGGGAAAATCGTCTCTGATGTATTACTTTTGCACCAAACAAAAAAAAAGTTACACGCACATGAGAAAATTTTTACTACTCTCTTTGGCAATTTTGACAACAATGACAGCTTTGGCGCAGTCTAAAACGTCACAGCTCAACGGTACTCTTATCAGCATCGAGCAGAAGGATACCGTAGGTGTGGTAGGTGCCGCTATCGAGCTCACTTCGCTTCGCGACACCCTCAACAAGAAGTATACTATCTCGGCAATTCGCGGAGCATACCAATTTAAGGGTATCCCAGCGGGCGAATACCGTATGACAGCTACCTCTTTGGGTTACAAGACTGCCACTCAGAATATCAAAGTTACAGGCGAAAAGACCATGACCATCCCTGCTTGGATGATGGAGGAGGATAACCTGAAGATCGAGGCAGTAAGTGTAACAACTCAGGCGGTGCGTACAACCATCAACGGTGATACCATTGTCTACAACGCAGCCGCTTATAAGGTGTTGCCCGATGCCGATGCTGATGAGCTTTTGGCTAAGATGCCAGGTATCAAGGTTGACGGCGGTACTGTCGAGGCACAGGGTGAAACCGTACAGAAGATCTTGATTGACGGACGCGAGTTCTTCGGTAACGATGTGTCTACTGCTATCAAGACATTGCCAGCCGAGGCTATCAAGTCGGTCGAGGTGTTCGATAAGCTCAGTGATGAGGCGGAATTTTCGGGTATTGATGACGGAAATAGCTACAAGGCCATCAACATCGTTACACACAACAAGATGAAGACCGCCATCTTCGGAAAGATGAATGCTCAGTACGCTTTCGAGCCACGCTCTTATGAGAAGACTAAGCACTACGGAAGCGTTGACGGCAACTTGAACTTCTTCCGCGAGAAGTCAAAGACTACATTGCGTTTCCGCGCCAACAACATGAACGGTAATGCCGAATCTAAGATGGGTATGGGCGGATTGAACTATATCAACGCTTGGGGCGATAAGGATGCTATCAAGTTGGAGGGTAGCTATACCTTTAATGCCAATAATAACAAGCACAAGAGCTGGACTGAGCGTGACTACTTCCTCACCGAGGAGGAGCTCAACTCACCTAATCCTGACGAGATCTACGAGCACTATGAGAGTAATAGCCGAAGCCAAAATAAGAGCTACAACCACAACTTCAACTCTCGCTTTGAGTGGCGTATTTCACCTCGACAGCGACTCATGTTGCGTGCTCAGATCTCATTCAACGACAACAAAGGAAACAATAACAGCTCTAGCGATTACTATCCTATCAGCGGTATTGACTATATCACACTGCAGAATTGGGGTCACAGCAACAGCGATGGTCTGAACACCAGCGTCAACGGAAACTACTTCTTGCGTTTAGGCGAGAAGGCTGGCCGTACGCTCAATGTTAATTTCAACGCTAACTACTCATCTAACACATCTGGTAGCGAGAACTATTCAGAGAAGAAGGTGAATGAGCCAATCCAGCAGCGTTCGACATCTGATAACTACAACTACCGTATTAACGGTGGTATCACATACGCGGAGCCTATCGGTGATCATGCACAGGCGACAGTGGGTTACAATGTTAATTACAGTGACTCTGATGCCGATCGTCTGACTCACCTCTACGACTTCGAGAATCAGATCTATCATGAGCAGATTAGCCCTGAATATTCTAATCGTAACACTACTTCATACCTCACTCAGCGTGTAGGTCCTGGTTTCCGCTTCAGCAACAATGGCTCTACAGTTTCGGGTATGTTGAACTACCAGCACGTTACGATGAACTCTGAGCGCGAATATCCTGCCGTTTACGTCTTGCCACGTAAGACATTCGAGAATCTGACTTATTCGGTGATGACGCGTATCAAGCTCAACATGGAGAACCGTATCTCGTTGCGTTTGAACTCACGTACCAACAACCCATCGGTTGGACAGTTGCAGGATGTTGTTGATATCTCGAACGTAAACCACATTTCGGCTGGTAACCCTCACTTGAAGCCATCGTACTCACATCACGCCAACTTCAACTACACTCACTCTGGTATTGAGCGTGGTACAACATTCTCTGTGAACTTCGGTGGATCGAAGGTACAGCGTGCTATCGTAAACTCTGTGATCAAGAACCAGCCTGGTTATGAGATCTTCTCACCAGATGGAGAGTTCTTGACTACACTCTCGCCAACAGGCCAGTACACACGCCCTGTTAACATCAGTGGCGACTGGAGCTATAACGGAGGTATTTCATACGGTTTCCCAATCAACTTCATCGGTTGTAACTTCAATGCCGATGCCTTCGGATCGTACTCTCAGTCTCCATCTTTGATCAACGAGATCCTCAACAAGTCGAAGCGCTATACATTGGGCGGTAGCGTGATGTTGGGTAGTAACTTCAGCGAGTATGTTGATTTCCGCTTCCGTTACTCACCTAATTACAGCAACATTCGCAACACAATGTCTACAAGCGGTGACAACGAGTATATCCAGCACACTCTTAACGGTAATATCCGTGTGGTATTCGGCTTTGGTTTGACCCTCCATGCTAACGGTAACTACTTTAAGTATGTTGGCTTGAATGATACAGCCAGCCGACTCAACCGCGAAGAGTTGATCTGCAACTTTGGTATCGGTATGAAGGTGTTGAAGAAGTTGGGAGAGATACAGCTTATTGCCAACGATGTATTCAACGAGAACGAGGGCTTCAACCGCTCATGGAACTCACAATATATGCAGAACTCGACAGGTAGCGTAATCGGTCGCTATTACGGAATCAAGTTCTCATACAACCTGCGCCGTTACGGTCAGACTCGCAAGGGTAAGGAGATCGATGACAGCCGTCACAGAGAGGGTGGCTTCAACCCAATGATGATGGGTGGCCCAGGTGGTGGCTTCGGTGACGGTTTCCGCGGCGGCTTCTAAACCCGAAAGAGCAAATAAAAATGGTGTCCAATTCTTATAGGATAGCGATTAACCTGTATCAACAGATTCTATTGCTGTTTTTACGAAAACAAGCTAAATCCTACATAGAAAGCCACTCGGAGGTAGTAACTTAACGAAGTAAATACATATAAATATCTTAAAAGCAAATTGGTGCGTGAGGGGAGCTGTATAATCCCGTCATGCACCAATTATTTATGTATAGATTATTCGCTTACTTCTTGCTCAGCGACAATATCACGGTAAAGATCTCAAAGGTAGCCATAAACTCCTTCTCCAACTCGGCAATCTGTGCTTCGGATAGCTTCAAGCCCTTGTTCTCTTTCTCCACAAGGTCAACCATGCCACCCAACCACGCTGCCTGTTAAGGGATGATGATAAAAAGACGGTCGCCATCCTCATCTGGGAATGATGTTGCGTTAATTTTATAGACATCGCTACCCTCGTAGAGGTTAAAACACGAGGTTATTGCCATTCAAAGTGTAGTTCTTTGTCCTAGGCCCACCATACATATATTGGTTCAACTTGCCGTCCTCAGCGAATGTGGCATCAGCGAAGAATGCTTTTGAAGCCTCGATAATGCGTTCACCATTCAGACTCTCCACAGGGATAGAGTTCTCGCCATTGAAGAGAACACCTTCGGGCAACTGAAGAGCGGTTTTGCCTGCGGCAGGAACAACTCTTACTGCTGAATTGAGGTAAGTGTAGTTACCCTTGATATCGAAAGATTCTCTTGCGCGATAGGTGATTTTCTCTTCCATATCTGGATTTGCATCATTAGATTTAATCTTCAAGAAGTCATTAGTAAATTCAACCTCTTGTGTAATGACTCTATTTTCTCCATCAGCAACAACAGATGAAATAATTTTATTTCCGTCTACTCGATATGTTCCTTCTAACTCAAACCAGCCCCAGTCTGTATCAAGCCCCGTTGACTTTAAAGTGCCATCCGCCTGAAAATCTTGGAATATACTCACTTCTGGTGTAAAATTAAACCACTTACCCACAATCAACTGCGGATAGTCCTTGTAAGGATCCACCTCGTCATCGTCGTTGTCACAACTGCTCATCGTAAAGCTGAGCATCACAGCCACAAGGACCATTCCAATCATTCTGAATATCTTCATAATTACTTTGTTTTAATTGTTATTTTGTTGATTTATAAGCACAAAAAGGGCGTTACCGCTTGCAATAAGCCGTAACGCCAATATAAAATGCGGACACAATGCCGCTAATTATCAGATTATTAGAGAGTTTATAAATGGAGGGAGGGGTGATTCGGAGACACACACCTACCATCACACCATTTCTGCGGTTTACGCCATAGAAGTATGTCGCCAATAGTTATTCATATATCAAGTTGCTATGTTTCAATGTGTAAAGATAATAAAAATTTTGATATATAGTATCGCAAGTGCTGATTTTTTGAGATATAGGTTGAATTGCATTTAATGCAGACTACATAAAAGGCTACACGCAAAGAGCAAAACCAATTCCGGCTTATTGGTCAAAATTAGTACATAAAATCGGGGCAATCGGTTGATTTTTATA
>CAYTGT010000023.1:0-12596 GCA_964437405.1 uncultured Alistipes sp. | reverse complement strand
TCATAGGCTGATCGAGTACCACGTTGAAGCCCAACTCCACCGCCTTAGCCGCAGGAGCACAGTGGAAGCGGTTAGGAGTAACGATTGTCACGAAATCCATACGCTCGCCCTCTGGCAAAGCTGCCTCCTTCTCCAACATCTCCTTCCAAGAGTAGTAGATGCGATCCTCTGGCACATAGTATGATAAACCTGAACTCTTCGAGATCTCTGGGTTGATACTAAACATACCACATACCAACTCGATCTCATTGTCCATAAATGCTGCACGGCGGTGTACTGCTCCAATCATAGCATCGCTACCACCGCCAATCATACCCATTCTTAACTTGCGATTTTTCATTTTCTATAATTTTGGTTAGATATATTTCACATTCAAAACAAAGATAGTGAAAAAACTCAAACATCAGCACATCAGAGTCAGAAAATTTCTTAATTTTGTGAAAAATTATTCATATCCTACGATTTTAACAACATTCCGAAGATGGCAGACAACTATTTAGGCAAAAAGATGGAGGATTATTTCGCAGCACGAAGCTCAGCCCCCACAAAGAGACATCAGCCCACGCTGATGAAATTACTCACTCGCAATCGTAGCCATCGCGCCTATGACCCAAAATTTGAGGTCAGAGAGGATCAGTTGCTAAAAATCATTGCTGTGAATACAAAAATTCCATCGGCTCGCAACCAGCAGGCGCTGCGTTTTCGACCTGTATTGAAAACCGAGGCCGAGAAGGTTTTACCACATATTAGATTGGGTGGCGCACTACCCGAGCTTCATCTTCCACAGGCAGGCGAGGAGCCCAACTCTTTTATCATAATCTGCTCAACCATTGAGGAGAATCGCTATGTCGACATCGACTTGGGAATTGCTGCCCAATCAATGCTTCTACAAGCCACCGAAATCGGGCTCAACGGAATCTGCATCGGCGCTTTCGACAGAGAGGCTATCCGCCACAATTTCAATTTGGAATATGAGCCGATTTTGATCTTGGCAATAGGTCGCGGATTGGACAAAATTCAACTCATTGAGATCACTCCTGAACAAGATCATAACTACTATCGAGAGGCGGGAACACACTATGTTCCCAAACTAAAGATGGAGCATATCATTATTAAATAAAGGTAAAAGTAAAAGAATAGGCGGGAGTTTCACAACTGCCGCCTATCTCGGAGCCTCAGAAGCTCCATAAACTACTAACCCAAACTTAAAATAAATGAAGAAACCTCGCAACGGTTATCGAGCCGCTGCTGATTCTTTATGTTGCAAAGAGCGTGCCGCCGCAAAAATCCCGACACCGAAAAGTCCATTTTTTCAACATCTGTGACCCATCGTATTATTTGCGACAACCGATTCGAGACTAACGGGTTTAGAGCAAAGTCGCAAATTATCTAAGATTTTAGCTACCAAATAGCCGAAATGTGATATTTAATTCGTATATTGCAACATAATAAATCTATTTGACCATGAAAAAGCTAACTCTAATCACACTTTCAATCATTGCATTTTTCATTTTTGCAACTCCTCGCGCCGAGGCTCAAAACATTCAATTACACTACGACACTACCCGCGACTGCATGACATCAACGGTAGAGATGTTCCGCCCCGACTTCATCGGTAGTACATTCTTTTTCATCGACTTAGACTACTCACCCAAAGTTAAGGGCGCATATATGGAACTTGCACGCGAATTTAATTTCTGGCAAGAGAGCAAACTCTCGTGGCTCTCGCTACACCTCGAATATAACGGCGGTATGGATCTCAACGCAGGCTCATACAACAACTCTTGGCTGGGTGGCTTAACATATTCGGGACACTCTGCCGACTTTAGCAAAACATGGTCACTCTCGGCCATGTATAAGGCCATCCCAGGCACTAAAGATGCCAATGACAAAAAGCAGGTTCACAACTTCCAGCTTACTGGCGTTTGGGGTATCTCATTTGCCAAAGGTTGGCTCTCATTCAGCGGATTTGCAGACTATTGGCGAGAGGTGAGAGCTTGGCAAGACACCAAATTTATATTCTTGGCCGAGCCTCAGTTGTGGGTAAATCTCAACAAGATCAGAGGTTGGGATAAGATCAACATCAGCGTAGGTAGTGAAGTGGAGATCTCAAACAATTTCGTCAAGAAGGGGTTTGAAGTCATGCCTACAATCGCAGTAAAGTGGAGCTTTAAATAGATAACATAAATTCAACATTCTCAGCGATATGAAACGCTTGCTGCAAACTCTTATTCTCTTCTTGGTTCTTGCGACACCGATCTTTTCTGAGGCGCAAAACAGACCCACAGGATTGATGACCGATTTGATCAACGATGCGGGGGCATTATATCAGAATGGTTACCGCACCAAATTGTCGATGTGGGAGTTGGAGAACGAACAGTTTGATGCATATCAGTATGCCGCAATCCGCTCATCGCGCCCGACATTCGGCTGGATCGTACCACAAGGCAAGGGTAGCACTTGGCAAAGAGCGTATCAGATCGTAATTGATGATAATTATAAAGACGCCATAGCTCATCGAGGTGAAATTTGGCAAAGCGGATGGATAAAAAGCGATAAATCGGTTGCTATCGCTTTCGGCGGAGAGGAGCTTCAGCCTGATAAAACATATTTTTGGAGTGTCAGGGTAAAAACCAACTGCGGGCAAAGCGATTGGTCTGAGGTAGAGCCTTTTCACACAGCTAAAGAGCTTAAGCTTTATGCAGTCTCATATCGTCCACAAATCCGCGAGCGAGAGACTCCGAAAGAGATCAAGCGCATAGACGAAAAAACTACATTTTTCGACTTCGGCAAGGCTTCGTTCGCCTCATTGGAGCTTACACTCGAAAGCGAGAAAGAAGGGGAGACTATATATGTTGCCATAGGCGAAGATGCCAAAGATGGGAAGATAAACACTAAGCCTCATGGCACGGTGCGCTACTACCGTTATCCGCTTACGTTAAAACGTGGACGACACACCTACCCCATCATCCCCGCCAATGACAAACGCAACACAGGCCCTCAGGCGATCCCTGTCGCCGAATATCTTGATCAAGTAGCGCCGATGCGTTATTGTCAGATCGAGGGCTATGCAAAGCCTCTTACAAAGGGTGATATTATAAGACACACGATGGTCTATCCGTTCGACTATCAGGCAGCTGAATTTAAGAGTGATAATCAAGTACTAAATGACGTATGGGAGCTTTGTAAATATACCATCAAAGCCACATCGGCATTCGGAATTTATGTTGACGGAGATCGTGAGCGCATACCATACGAGGCTGATGCCATCATCAACCAGCTCAGCCACTACACCACCGACCGAGAGTATGCGATGGGACGCCGCACATCGGAGTATCTGTTGGAGCATCCGACATGGCCTACGGAGTGGATTTTGCAGGCCCTCATAATAGCATGGAATGACTATATGTATACGGGTGACAAGCGCTCGATTGAGGCAAATTATGAGATTTTGAAAGCGCGAACACTGCGCACTCTAACCCGTTCCAACAATCTGATCTCCACAACCGATGGCAAGGTCAGAGAGGAAGCCTTCCGCCGTTCTATACGCTTCAATGGCGATATTCGCGACATTGTCGATTGGCCACGTTGCGGTGATTGGCCACATGGCGAAGATGATCACTACCATCTTACGGCATACAACACCGTAGTAAACGCTTTCCATTATCAAGCGCTCTGCCTACTACAAAAGATGGCTCAACTAACCGATCGCAACAAGGAGGCCGAAGAGCTGAAAGCTGAGTGCGAAAAGGTATATCAAGCTATCAATGGACTTATGTTCGACAGCAAGAAAGGGGTCTACAAAGATGGTGTCGAGAGCGACCATATCTCACTGCACGCCAACCTATTCCCATTAGCATTGGGACTTGTGGATAAGAGCAAACAAAAAGGTGTGATGGATTATATCCGTAACCGAGGATTGGTGTGTAGCGTCTACGCGGCACAATTCCTGATGGATGGAATATACGAAGCACGCGATGGCGATTACGGATTGTCGTTATTGACTAAGCAGGACGAGCGAAGCTGGTATAACATGGTGCGCCACAACGCCACCATCACATACGAGGCATGGGACGACAAATTCAAGAATAATCAAGATTGGAATCACGCATGGGGAGCAGCCCCTGCAAACATAATTCCGCGCCGATTGTTGGGAGTAATGCCATTGGAAGCGGGATTTTCTCGCATGGCGATACATCCGCAGACCTCATCGCTTGAAAATATCGAAGCCAAAGTACCTACTGTAAGAGGTGAGGTAACGCTCGTGATAAACTCTACATCAAAGGGTTACACATTGCAAGTCGAAATCCCTGCAAACATCTCTGCCGAGGTTGTGTTACCACAATTATCAGAGGTTAAGGAGTTGCGCATAGATGGTCGAAAAAGAGCTATCAAGCAGACGCTCGACAATGGCATAGATTGTGGCGTAATCGGGTCGGGAAAACACACTTTTGAACTCATTTATCACACCCACTAATCATCCTGTCAGAGCAACCATCCGAAGAGCATAGAAGGTAAGTTTTTCGCTTCTGCACATTTTTATTTGCAAAAGCGGAGCAAACTTCATATATTTGTAGCTTAAAGTCACTTAGATGACTTTTTAAGGTTTATTCAAAGGAAATTCATTATTATGCTTAGTAGAAAAGTTGCTTCACAGTTGAAGGAGATCGAGACTCCGTTTTATCTCTACGATATTAACCTTCTGCGCCAAACTTTGGAGAGCGTGGTTTACGAGTCAAACAAATACAACTATAAAGTCCATTACGCAATCAAAGCCAACAACGATGATTATCTATTGTCGATCATCAAAGAGTATGGCATCGGCATCGATTGCGCCAGCGGTAACGAGGTACGTAAGGCTATCGAGATGGGGTTTGACCCTAAGACAGTTGTGTATGCTGGTGTAGGAAAGAAGGATAAAGAGATTCGTTACGCACTTGAGCAGGAGATTTTGGCAATCAACTGTGAGTCGATCGAGGAGTTGCAGGTCGTTGACGCTCTAGCTGCCGAGATGGGCAAGAAGGCTGATGTTGGTCTGCGCGTAAACCCAGATATCGACCCTAAGACAAACCACTGTATCGACACAGGTCAGGCTGATAGTAAATTCGGAATCGCGTATGACGAGATTTTGGAGAATGTAGAGTTGATCAAATCGCTCAAGAATATCAACATCATCGGTATCCACATCCACATCGGATCGCAGATCAGAGAGTTGCACGTTTTCGAGAATATGTGTAACAAGGCTAATGCTATTGTGGAGAAGTTAGAGTCGCTCGGATTCTCTTTCCGCATGGTAGATGTCGGCGGTGGATTGGGTATCAACTATGATGTGCCTGAGAACGAGCCAATCCCTAACTTTGCTTCGTTGTTTGCCATCGTCAGAGAGTATCTCAACGTGGGTGATAAAGAGGTGCACTTCGAGTTCGGCCGCTCGATTGTTGGCGAGTGTGGAGAGTTGATCGCAAGCGTATTGTTCAATAAGACCACAGCAACAGGTCGCCGCCTGTTGATCATTGATGCCAGCATGACAGAGCTTATCCGCCCAATGCTTTACGGATCATATCATAATATCGAGAATATCACATCCGAGGAGGAGGTTTACAAGAAGTACACCGTTGTAGGTACTGCTTGCGAGTCAACAGATGTATTTGACGAGAATATCAGCCTCAGAAAGAGTAAGCGCGGCGATCTTCTTTCAATCAAGTCGGCAGGTGCTTACGGACGCTCAATGGCTTCGGAATACAATATGCACGAATTGCCAAAGGCTGTATATAGCGATCAGCTTGTGACAAAGTAAATTATAGTTACCAATATGACTGTAGAAGAGATTAAAACCGAATTTGCGAAGCTCTCAGAGATGCTCTCAGCATGGCAAGAGGGTGAGGAGATAGCGGCTATCGAGCGTGATTTGGCACTCGACAAGCTAAAAACCATATACGATGCTCTACGTTTTGAGTCTAAACTCAAGACGGCAGCAATGGAGCCAACAACTCCTATTGCACCTATAATTACAATTCCAGATACTGAGGATGAGCAGACTTCTACACAGGATGAGGAGGATGCAGAGGATAATGAGGTAGAGGTTGAATTTCTCTTTGCTGAAGATGACGAGGAGGCAGACGAGGAGGCAGACGAGGAGGCAGACGAGGAGGCAGACGAGGAGGTTGCTGAGGAGGTTGCTGATGATACTGAGGAAGAGGTTATCGAGGTGGAGAAGGCTTCGACTGAGCAAAGTCAGAGTGAGTCTTCTGCTACATTGGAGAGCTCTGAGCCAAAGGTTGTGACTGAGACAACAACTGCAACCAGCACACATGAACCTGTGCATGTGCACGTACATGTTCACGCTCCTGCGACAGTCACTCCCCCATCGGCAGAGCCAATGACGATCTCGACTCCAACACCTGCGATCGCTGTGGAGCATACGGCAACAATGGTTGAACCAACAGCAGCACATGGAACGGCTGCGCAGGGAACTGCGGTACAGGAAAAGGCTACTCAGAGTGAGAGTGCAAAGGATACTACAGAGTCTAAGCGTTCGGCTTCTCCGCTACTCTTTGCACCTGAGGAGGTGGTACGCAAACCTCGCTCAAAACACCAGCGCATGATGTCAATCTACAATGAGCAGCCATCAGCCCCTGAAGAGAAGGTGGTTGACATCTCAAAAATTTTCGAGATGGATGTAGATCTAACTTCATCAAGACACGAGAGTGAAAACTCAAAACCTAATGTTTCGCCATTTGCCGAGCCACAGAAAAAGAGTGAGGAGCAAAAGGTGGTAACTTTGGCCGATGCCATTGCCCCCGTAGCCACCACTTTGGCCGAGACAATCGTAGCTCCAACGCCTCTCGCGGAGGAGATTACTCATGGTAAGATACGTTCGCTGACCGATGCAATCGGTATAAACGATAAGTTCTTGATGATCCGCGATCTCTTCGATGGCGATAGCGATGCTTATGCCGAAGCTATTGCAGCATTGGATGAGTTCGACTCGTTTGATGATTGTATGATCCACATTGTCGAGAATTATGCTTGGAATCCCGACTCTGAGGGTGCTAAGTTTATCATGCAGCTCTTGGAGCGTAAATTAGTCTAATTCGGATGTCGAAACTATACATCGTGCCCACGCCTATCGGCAACTTGGAGGATATTACGCTTCGCGCGATACGCATCCTCAAGGAGGCTGATTTCATCCTCGCCGAGGATACTCGTACAACATCGGTTTTGCTCAAGCACTTAGGCATTGAGAAGCGACTCTATGCGCATCATAAATTCAATGAACACGCCACCTCAGCTTCGGTAGCCGAATCGATCGGGATGGGGCGTACCGTTGCGTTGGTTTCAGATGCAGGTACACCAGGAATCTCCGACCCAGGATTCTTGCTGGTACGCACATGTGTCGAGGCTGGAATCGAGGTGGAGACTCTGCCTGGAGCAACAGCGCTGATTCCTGCATTGGTGCAGAGCGGATTCCCTTGCGACAGATTCTGCTTTGAGGGATTTCTACCTCAGAAAAAGGGCCGCACAAAGCGTTTGGAGGAGTTGAGCGAGGAGGGTCGCTCTATGATATTCTACGAATCACCCTATCGAGTAGTAAAAACTTTGGAGCAATTTGCCGAAGTGTTTGGTGCTGAGAGGATGATTTCGGTATCACGCGAGCTGAGTAAAAAGTTCGAGCAAACGGTACGAGGTACAATTGAGGAACTGATCGAGCACTTCAAAGAGCATGAGCCAAAGGGTGAGTTTGTGATCGTGGTGGCAGGCAAGCCAGAAGAGCCGAAGCAGAAAGGGCACGTCAACAAATATAAAATTCAGGAGCAGGAGTAGTTTGAGGATCTCCACACAAGTTAAGATTTGAAAAGATGGGAAAGAACCCCCAATTTAATATAGGGCAACGGATTTTGCTCGAAACACTTTGGATCATCTGCCGAGGTTTTGCTATGTTACCCCACTTTGTAAGGCATCAACTCTTTGGCGGTTTGTTGTTTGTGATCCTATGTTATGTGTTGCGTTATCGCAAGCGTGTTGTGATGCAAAATCTCAGAAGTGCTTTTCCTGAGAAGAGCGAAGCTAAGTTACGCCAAATTTGCATAGATTCATACCGCAACTTAGCCGAGCAGATCGTCACAACGCTGAGTCAATCGGGCGTGAGCGAGGAGAAGATGTTGCAACGCATGAAGGTGGTAAATGTCGAGCAGACTCGTCAAAGCCTGAAGGATCGCAACGCTATTTTCATGACGGCACACTACGGATCATGGGAGGCTTGTGTCGTGATGGGAATTATTTTTGATCGCTATGAATTTGTGTGCGTCTATCATGAGTTGAAGAATAAGGTGATGGACGAGATCATGAAGCGTTTACGCAAATGCCGTAACTCGGCTTTAGTCGACATCAAGGCTACGATGCGTTATTTCTTGCACAACAAAGATCAGAAGCCTCTACTCATGGGATTAATATCTGATCAGAGCCCAAAGTATCGTCCTAATCTTCATTGGCATAAATTTCTACACCATTGGACTGCATTCTATAACGGAGCCGAGGTCATGGCTTTGAAATACAACCTACCTGTATATTATTACTCGCTCAGCAGAGTAAAAAGCGGACATTATCAAGGAGAGTTTATCCAGATTTATGATGGCGAAGAGGAGGTCGAGCCAAATGTCATTATGGAACGATATGTGCGTTTATTGGAGAAAGATATTATCAAGGCTCCACACATGTGGCTTTGGTCGCACCGCCGTTGGAAGCACCGTCCGCCACAGGAATTGCTATCGCAGAAGATATGATCAAAACAGCTGTCGTCATACTAAACTACAATGGAGAGCATCACCTCAAAAGGTTCTTGCCCTCGGTTGTGGCGCATACCCCCGAAGAGGTCAGAATAATCGTTGCTGATAATGCTTCGGAGGATGGGTCGCTCGATATGTTGCACTCTTCGAAAGAATTTCAGAGGGTCGAGACTATCGTTTTGGATCATAATTACGGCTTTGCAGCGGGATACAATCGAGCTCTAAAGCAGATAGATGCAGAGTGTTATATCCTTCTAAATTCCGATGTAGAGGTTACTTCTGGTTGGGTTGAGCCATTGGTAGCGACACTGACCAACCATCCACAAACAGCGGCTGTGGCACCTAAAATTCGTGCGGTGAACACGCCTGAGCAATTTGAGTACGCAGGTGCGGCAGGAGGTTATATCGACATATTGGGATATCCGTTCTGTCGCGGACGAATTTTGTCAACAGTAGAGAGTGACAACGGACAGTATGATGATCCCAAACAAGTTTTCTGGGCGAGTGGCGCAGCGTTTTGCTGTCGTGCAGATGTTTTCCGACAGGTGGGAGGTTTCGATGAGGATTTCTTTGCACACATGGAGGAGATTGACCTTTGTTGGAGGATGCAGCTGGCTGGCTACAAGATTGAGGTAGAGCCTCGCAGCGTGGTTTATCATTTAGGAGGAGGAACTCTGCCAAACGAGTCACCTCGCAAATTGTATCTCAACTACCGCAACAACTTAGCAATGCTCTTTAAGTGCTCACCTATGTGGCAACGTGCGTTGGTTGCAGTGCTTAGACCTTTATGCGACATGGTTTCGATGGCGATTTATCTGCTCAAAGGCGAATTTTCTCTTGCAGGTGCGACTCTCAGAGCCTACATCGACTTTGCCAAATGGCATGGGGAGCTTGCGGTAAAACGTAACGAAACAAGGAAATCGGTAAAAAGTGAATCGGAAATGATCTACCGAGGATCTATCGTCCTGCGATATATCTTCTGCCGAAAATTTGGGCGGATGATGTAGTAAATTTCTACGTCATGCCACAGAAGAAGATTTATCTTCCGATGATTGGCATCTCTACACACGAAAACATTTTCACGTATCAAAACATTCGTTTTTGTAACTTTTTGCCGCCAAAAAGTTACGCAAAAAGGCGCTCGGTGAATCATTGTCGGGGTCTGAAGTGTAAATTTGCTAAAATGGATGCTAAAGCATTTTTGAAGCAATCAAAAAGTCTCCATTTTTTAACGCAAATTTCCACTTCCGCCCTTTACCCGCCAATGCTTCGGCCGAGATCAGGGCTAACGCACAACATCATTATTGACAAATTAGCTGTAAAATTTATAATTAAAATAGAGATAATTAAATATTTCTTGCTACCTTTGTATTAGGCTGTCGGATAGGCAGTCTTGTATTGGTGGCATTTAGGCTATTGTTTCGCAAAGTAAAACGACCAAATTTATTACGCAGATAGACAATAGGCACATTAAATGCTCACGCCATATGGCGTGGGTGTGTCTATATCTGTATGGGTACTTGGTCGTCCCTTCTTTGCGTTAGACAGTACCCACGTTTCTTTTTTTGAGTTAAACGGTTGCCATCTGTTGGCTATAACCAAATGTTTAACTTAAATATTACTATTATGAAACGTATTTTATTGTTAGTGTTTGCCATTTTATTTTCTTGGAACACATACGCACAATCTGAAAATGGGCATCTTACATTTAAAGGAATCCCTATTAGTGGTAGTTTAGAATCATTTGTTGCCAAGTTAGAAAATAAAGGTTATAAGGTGGTGGGCTATAGTGGTAGTGATTTCTGTTTAATGAAAGGATTTTTTGAAAAAGAATTTTGTGAAATAGGGATTAGAGCATCCGAAAAAGGTGACAATGTTTTTCAAGTATCCGTAATATTCCCTAAATCATCATCATGGAGTTCCCTTAAAAGCAAATACTATGAGTATAAAAACGCCTTGTCCGCAAAATATGGTAAGCCTATATCAGAGGAGACGTTTTTCAGTCCTTATTCAGAAGGAGATGGCCGTGAAATAACAGCAATTTGCGAAGAGAAGTGTACCTACGCTTCTGCTTATATTTTGGATAATGGTGGACAACATATAATTTTATCCGTTGTTCCTAAATTAGTACAATCTCATACTGTACATTTATGTATACAATATGAGGTTGTGGCTCTTGTTCAGGAAGATGATAAATATAAACCTAAATATAATGATCTTTGAAAAACAACCCCGCCAAGCGTAATGCAAGGCGGGGTTGTTTATGTAGTTAAGATATGTTTCTTACTTACGCGCTTTAATGCGTCTTAACGGCAATTTCATTACGCCGAACAAGGCTTCGCCAAAGATGCCGCCACTCATCTTTGAAGCACCTTCTTGACGCTCGGTAAAGACAATCGAAACCTCCTTGATCTTTAGACCCAATCGCCACGCTGTATATTTCATCTCTATCTGGAATCCATAGCCGTTCATAGCTATACGATCGAGATCAATCGTCTCCAACGCCTTACGTGAATAGCAGACAAAACCCGCTGTGGCATCCTTCACAGGCATACGAGTGATCAACTGAACATACTTCGAGGCAAAGTACGACAACAACAAGCGCGACATAGGCCAATTCACAACATTCACGCCCTTGATATATCGTGAGCCAATAACAACATCATTGCCCTCCAACGCCGCCGCATACAATCGAGCCAAGTCATCGGGGTTATGCGAGAAGTCACAATCCAACTCAAACACATAGTCGTAATCGCGCTCCAAAGCCCACTTAAAAGCAGTCAGATAAGCTGTTCCCAAACCCAACTTACCCTTACGGCGGATAAGGTGTAGTCGCTCAGGAAACTCCGCTTGACGTTTCAGTACAACTTCGGCAGTACCATCAGGAGACCCATCATCCACGACCAACAGATCGAACTCAGGCTCCAAAGAGAAGATCTTGTCGATCATAGCCGAGATATTATCAATCTCGTTGTAGGTTGGTATGACAACTAATTTACGCATTTTAGAAAAATTTGGCTTTTATGGGCGTTATTCGTTGATTTTAATATTGCTCTTTCTCGTTAGGGAAGTCGCAACTCTTCACATCGTTTACATAACTCTCTACGGCCTGAGTCATAACCGAATGAAGATCGGCATAACGGCGCAGGAAACGAGGAGAGAAATCCTTATTGATACCAAGCATATCGTGCACCACCAACACCTGGCCATCACAACCCTGACCAGCACCGATACCGATTGTCGGAATCTGCAATGACTTAGAGACACGCTCGGCCAACACAGCAGGGATCTTCTCCAACACTACGGCGAAGCAACCCGCTTGCTCCAAAAGCAAGGCATCATGCGCCAACTTCTCGGCTTCAGCCTCCTCCTTAGCTCTTACATTATATGTGCCGAATTTATGGATAGACTGAGGTGTCAAACCCAAATGACCCATAACAGGGATTCCCGCTGATATGATGCGCTCGATAGACTCCAAAATCTCCTCGCCACCCTCCATCTTGACGGCATCGGCCTCGGTCTCCTTCATGATGCGGATGGCCGAGTCGAGGGCGGTCTTGGAGTTGCCCTGATAGGTTCCGAAGGGGAGGTCGACAACGACCAGGGCCCTCTTCACGCCACGCACCACCGAGCGGGCGTGGTATATCATCTCGTCGAGAGTTATGGGCAGGGTAGACTCATAGCCGGCCATGACATTGGCTGCCGAATCACCAACCAAAATAACGTCAATGCCTGCATTGTCGACGATTTTAGCCATCGAGAAGTCATAAGAGGTGAGCATCGAAATCTTCTCACCGCGTTGTTTCATCT
>CAYTGT010000022.1:0-12949 GCA_964437405.1 uncultured Alistipes sp. | reverse complement strand
GGTACTTTCAAGGACATTTTCCTGGTAATCCAATACTGCCAGGAGTTTTAATTGTAGAAAGTTTGGCACAAACGGGACAATGAAGTTGAATTAAAAAGCGATCAAGAATCGGCAACAGAAACTAATAGTTCTACTGCGACCACACAGATTATGCAACAAGCGGCGGGATCAAACTAAACCCGCTACGCACACAATAAGACCGCTCCCAAAAGATAAATAAAACTTTCGGGGCGGCCTTACTTTATACTCATCATGACTACTTCACAAGCAGCACAACTGCGTGGGTCGAAACACCCTCCTCACGTCCCTCAAAACCGAGGCGTTCGGTAGTGGTCGCCTTCACCGATACACGATCAACGCCAATACCCATCACCGAAGCAAGTGTCTGACGCATATTGTCAATATGGAGGCGAAGTTTCGGACGTTGCATAGCGATTGCGCAGTCGACATTGGAGATTGAGTAACCATGTTCCTGAATCACATCACACACTCGGCGCAACAGAATTTTAGAGTCTATACCTTTAAATTCTGCTGACGTATCAGGGAAAAGTTTTCCGATGTCTCCCAAAGCCAAAGCACCTAACAGCGCATCGCAAATAGCATGGATGGCAACATCGCCATCGGAGTGAGCCACGCAACCTTTCGTATGCTCAACCTCAACTCCTCCAATCACAAGTCTTAGCCCCTCGGCCAAAGCATGGACATCGTAGCCATGTCCAATACGGATATCATTCATATATTTTAGTTTTAATTACATTCTACGGTTAATCGCAAGTATCACTCTGCGAACAAACGGCGGCAAAGAAAGCCACGCGAATGACAACACTCGCCACAGGCGGCCTTCGCAATCCCATTCACTACCAGATGCACGACAGACAGTAATAACGGTGGCCACCAATTCATCACGTGTTGCATGTTCCAATTTTCGATAATTTCCATCGCCTGCGAATATCAAGTTTTCACCATCTATTGACTTCAAACGGTGCATAACCCAAGAGCCATGATAACGAAAAAATAGGATCTTTCCAATCTTTACATCTTCATCTCTGACAGCTCTTATGACCACACTATCACGACCATCTCGCAACAGAGGCATCATACTGCACCCTCGAACACGAAGCATCACTTGTTCGCCTTGCGCAAGGCGTTTTTCAACCTCTTCAAAGAAGATCTTATTTTGAATCTCAATCTTCATTTCCAAAGAGTGTATTATACGACAACTCCGCCGCTGCAGCATCGGGCAAGCACTCCAAATGATAGAGTGGAACCTGAGCCACAATGGCCGAGAGGATATTAATCAACCCCTGCTCCAACGCTTTATCATAGAGAAATGCAGGCGGCAGGGATGGCAACAAAGCCCCGATTGAGAGGATGTTGCGCAGACGGTAGATCTTATTATGGGGTGCCTGACTCAAACGCACAACGGCATGCAGAGGATAACTAATATTTCTGTAACATGGAGTCTTACCACTCCACGGCGAGCCATAAACCGTCACACAGCCATCGGCAACCCCAACGAATGGGCTATCATCATTAAGTAGCTCTGCACCCGCAATATGCTCACGCCAAAGTCGTGTATGGGTACTCTTTCCCGTTCCCGACTCACCCAAAAACATCACAGCCTTACCATCGACTACAATAACCGATGAGTGGATAGCACAACAACCCTTGCGAGCCATAGCGATACCAACCATAAACCACACGCCGAAACGGAATAATGATCGAGCAAGAGCCTGAGGTGAGGTTTGTGCATCGCTCAGCACAACATCTCCATTTTTAGAACAAATATATCGTTGAGATGTACCATCCTGACTCTGCATAACAAACAGATATTCGGTGTCGGATGAATAGAAGATGCAGAGAGCATCTCCCGCATCAAAATCAAAGCGTGTCAACTCATGAAACGAATCTGCTTGATATTGCAACTCGCGACCAACGATAATCTCAACCAATGGGCGATTCTCATCTTCCTCGACCGAACCGTCAACTTGACCACACTCTGAGTCAGAGCTATTACCACCGACATAAAATGGAGTAAAACCATCTAAACCCATCTCCGAGAGAGAGGAATCAAGACCTGAAATACGCACCCGATGGGATGCTATGATATAATCAAAATAATTCATATTACAAAGTTATGATATAGTCACAAAAATCAAGTGATGTTGTTCGGTGAGCAATAACCACAATCGTCAAATCGGGATTACGTGCCGAAAGATCTTTTATCGAAAGATTTATCTGCTCCTCGGTCTCATTATCAAGAGCTGAAGTCGCTTCATCCATAAACAAAACATCGGGATCACGATACAAAGCTCGAGCAATACCGATACGTTGACGCTCACCACCCGAAAGGCGGCAACCGCTCTCACCCACATTGCTCTCCACCCCATCGGGCAAGGAGTCAACCAAAGATTCAAGGCTCGCCATAGATATTGCTCGATACAGACGATCATGATCAATATCTTGCAGTTCGATACCAAAGGCGATATTCTCCTTCAATGAAGCATCCAACAGAAATAAATTTTGAGGAACGTAACCGACCGAATTTTGCCAACCGCGGCGATTTTCTGCCCGAAGAGGTACTCCGTCAATCAAAATCGAGCCCGAAGTGGGTTCAAGCAGGCCGAGCATTAGATTCATCAATGTGGATTTTCCTCGACCCGAAACACCCTGAATACCTACCCTATCACCTCGCCGAATGACAACATTCAAGCCATTGATTACCGCTTCATCTTTATACGAAAAACAAAGGTCTCGCAACTCCAACATAACGCGAAGGCGAAGACGATCATTTTGCTTCATAGGCAATTTGACATTGACAAGATCGGAGAGGATATCGAGAGTATAACTATTTTGACTAATAGAGGTATAGGATGACAACAACGAGCGCACCGAAGGCATCAGGCGAACGGTAGCAACAGCAAAGACACCAAAAACGATCTTCACATCGGTCATAGGTAGATACAAACCCAAAACAACCAACAGAGCCATACCCACAACAACCGCAACTTCCATTAGGCTGTTAGGCATCATTGAGAGCATTGCATTACGTTTCTGGGTGCGTACCAACTTATTGGTATAATCATCAAACATCGAAAGCATGTGCCCAAAAGCATTATTCACCTCTACATCGGCACACCCCCTAAAGCACTCAGTCACGCTACGAAATCGCATCTTATGAGCCTCATTCTCCTCGCGACCATATCGGCTGATACGGCGGCGGATGAAACGATAGTAAGCCCATGCCGCAGGTATCAGCAACAAAATAGCGACCACAACAGCCAACGCATCATATAGAGCTAAAGCAATTATAATCAACCCAAGAAGAAACAACTCCCCCGCGATAACGGCCATAGGACGAACAACTCCTACAACAAAATTGAGCGATATGAGATTTATACGGCGTGACAATTCTGCCGAGTTATTTTGTCTCACAAAACCCATACCTCGGCTGAAATAGTCGATATAAAGTTGGCGTGAGATTGATTTATAAAGGTCGTAAATATAGTCACGCTCATAACGATAGAGCCAAAGATTGATAACACTCTTCACGATGACGATCAAAACAATCGCGCATACGATCAGCAAAGCGAAATCACGATAACTTTCACAACCAAAAAATCCATAAAGAGCGGCCATTCGTCCATCACTCAACAACTCATCTTGGTCGAGAATGAGAATAAGCAACGGAATAAGTAATGCCACACCGAAGAAATTGAGCACCGCACGCAACATGATATTGAGAGCAAGCACCCAACCTCGCTGCCGAAAAGCAGAGGGTATGAGATTAAAAATTCTTCGATACATATTGAAAACAAAGGTACGCACAATAATTAAAAAAAACAACTATCAAAGTTGGAAATCACACTTTCTTAAGGTTCTTGACATTTTGGTGCAAAATAAATTTTGTTCTCTGAAGTAGTTGTATTATCTTTGCGCAACAAGAAAAACGTTCATTATATGATAAGCAGAAGATTGCTCAGAATAAAAGTCTTGAAGGCTTTATATGCTCATCTTAAATCGGAGTCCAATTCACTTGCAGGCTCTGAGAGTAATTTAATTGAATCTATCGACAAGACATACGACCTCTATTTTCAGATGCTGTCGCTCATAGTCGAATTGGCTCGACACGCCGAGCAAAAACAAGAGATGGCTCGACAGAAGAAGTTGCCAACTCATGAAGATCTTAATCCTAATCGTAAATTTGTAGAGAACTCGGTGATTAGAATCCTCAGTCAGAGCGACTCTTTGAACGACTACCTTGCTGCTCGTAAACTCTCTTGGAGTAACTATCCAGAGTTGATCAAGAGTCTCTACAATGAATTGGAGCAGAAGGAGTATTTCCAGAAATATATGCTCTCAAGCGAATCTTCATTCCGCGAGGATTTGGCTCTGGTGAATGAGTTTTATGTAAACGAGTTGGAAGAGTCTGAGGCTTTGGAGGAGGCTTTGGAGGAGATGTCTATCCAATGGAGTGATGATTTGGGATTTGCGCTGATCATGGTGACTCGTACGCTCTCTAATATGCGTGCATCGCATCAAGAGCTTAAGGTTTTACCTAAGTTCAAGAGCGAGGATGATTTAGTATATGCCAAAGAGTTATTCCACAAGTCATTACTCAACTTCGACAAGCACCAGCAGATCATTGAGCAGTATACCCGCAATTGGGATGTCGAGCGTATTGCATACATGGATAATTTGATCATGATTATCGCCGTTACGGAGCTTACTTCGTTCCCTTCGATACCTGTAAAGGTTACGCTTGATGAGTATATCGAGATCGCTAAGTTCTACTCTTCACCAGGCAGTAGCAACTTTATCAATGGCGTGTTAGACAAGATTGTTGCCACGCTCAACGCCGAGGGTAAGATCCAGAAGAGCGGCAGAGGTTTGATTTAAAATAGAGATCTTTTCAGATGGCGCTTAACGGCTTGATAAAGAATTTGTTTGTTGCAGTCATTGTGGCTGCAACATTCTCTTTTGGCTGTAAGGCTCGCCGCGAGATGTTACCTACTGCTCCCGCCACAGTTCAAGCCTTAGATATCACATCGGAATGTTTGGAGTCAGGAATAACAGACACTCTTAGCTTCGGGCGGATGCGAAGTGGAGAGGTGGTCAGAAAACGCCTTACGCTAAAGAATGAGACTCAGCAGCCGATGGTGATCCTGCGCCATGTCAATACCTGCGGATGTACAAAGCTCAATTACGACCGTAAGCCGATAGCCGCAGGTGCAGAGAGTGCGATAGATTTTGAATTTGACTCTAAAGGGCAGTCGGGATGGCAGATGAAACTTATAGAACTATATTTAGCAAATAGCGACCAAAAGATCAATATATATATCGAGGCTGAGGTCGAGTAGAGTTGTTTATTCGCAAATAATTAGTATCTTTGTTCCGCTATAAAAAATCCTCACACAATAGGATGCAGAGGTCGCAAAACAGCTAAAGCAGAAAATTAATAAATATAAAACTAATAGACTATGATTAATTTACTTCAGGCAGCTGAGGCTGCACAGCAACCAGGCATGGGTAGTTTTTGGATCATGATGTTGGCCATGATCGCGGTAATGTATTTCTTCATGTGGCGTCCAGAGTCTAAGCGCCGTAAGGAGATGGCTAAGTTCCGTGAGGGTTTGAAGAAGGGCGACAAGGTGATCACAGCAGGCGGAATCTACGCTACTGTAAAGGAGGTTAAGGAGACAACTCTCTTGATCGAGGTTGACAGCAACGTAACACTTCGCGTTGACAAGAATATGGTTGTTGCAGACAACTCACAGTTGCAGAAATAAGCATTAGAGTTGTAAAAATAAAGAATGGGTTGTTTGGTGCACTTCCAAACAACCCATTCTATTTTTTGAGGCAATCCATCTATACCTCATCCTCGGTCTTAAACTCCATAAAACCAAACTCATTCCTCGCTCTATCTTTCGGGAAAAGGAAATAGACACAATTGGCGGTAGTACATAATTCGCCCTGTGCATCATAGAGTTCCACCGCAATATCTATCACATTGCGTCTCTGCTCCACGACTTTGGCGCGAAGCTCAAGCGGAGCATCAGTTATGATAACGGCCTTTTTATATTTAACCTCCATACGAGAAGTTACGCCGCTTGTCTGAAACTTACGGAATACCACCCAGCTGGCAATCTCATCGGCAAGAGTGGCTTGAATACCGCCATGCAGGGTATTACGCCATCCCTGAAACTCACTTCGGGGATGCCAATAACTCACGATCTCTTCGCCATTCTCAAAGAACTCCATTCTAAGGCCGTTCGGAGAGTTGGGATCGCATCCAAAACAGTGATAGGTAGGCTCTCCCGCCCAAGGATTAATTATCTTCTTCATATTTAAATCATATCCTTTAATATTTCACAACAACAGGGCCCATCAATCCACTCTCATGCAATGGGCGATTAGCCGCAGGGCCAGAGATAGTCCAAGTCTTACGCTCTGCCTCAGGCAAGGCTGCATCATAGACAAGGCGATTATACCATGTGCTTGTCACCTCGATCTGCAACTCATTCTCACCCTTAACAAGAGCCTTAGAGATGTCGAGCGTATAAGGCTCGCACCAGAGTGTACGCAGAGGCTTGCCGTTGAGCTTCACTGAGGCGATCATATCGACCTTACCAAGATCCAACATCACTCGCTCGGCACGACACATAGCATCATCGGCAACGAACTTTGTAGTGTAATTCACACTACCCGAAAAGGCTTTAGCCTCAGCCGAAAGGTCAAGATCTTTCCACGACTGCAAAGCATGAACCTTTACTTGAGATGGAGCGCCCCAACCATCTGGGAATGAAAGAGTCCAACCATCGTTTACAACCAAATCATTTTTCATCACCGCAGGCTTTTCCTGAGGCAGAGCCTCGCCCTGATGAATCACCACAAAACATGATCCGGCCTGTGGCAAAGAGAGAGCAACAGAGGTATATTCGCCCTTCTGAACGCCCTTTACAGATGTTACTTGTCCGCTCACTGGATCCCACAACTCGACATTACCGACAGCATGGAACTGCACCTCGCCGCTGAAAGTTTTACCCTGCTCAGGAGTCACGAAGTACCAATCTGCACCATCAACCGAGCGATGAATCCAACGAACATCACCCTTAACATCCTGCTCGTAGGCTAACAACTGCAACGCCTCGTCAATGGTTACACCCGACAACAAAGCACCCTTGCCGATGCGAGTTATTACGCCATTTTCAGCCTTACCCCAGATATTTTTAACAGCACTATCAAAGCGTTTTTGCGATTTAGCGCCATCACGCAATGTAGCCAAGCCCTTAGGCGCAGAGGCAACTACTGTCGCACCCTGACGAATCAGCTCATAAATACGCTCCAAAGTCTCTGGCAACATACGTTTATTCTCAGGGATCCACATCATACGATATGAATATCCTTCGGGGGTCACGATATTACCATCCTTGACGCTCAAGCGGTTGAGCAACACATCTGGATTGCAATAATCGAATCGGAAGCCCGCAGGGAATGGAAGTTTCTGACTCGGTTTATGGCTAATCTCATCACCCAAATACCACAACACATCGGAAACGGCGTGACCACGCTCCAACATATAACTGCATCGTGCAAGATAGGTAGTAAACTCTTTCATGTATGGCCACCAAGTCTGACCACGAAGGAATGGCGTACCAATTTTAGCGCCGAATGAGGTTCCAGGCTTGAGGTAGTTGATCTGTGGATTATGGGTATATGTATGGAAGACATGGTGGGTAACACCCTCCACCGCATTGAAGTCAGCAACCTCTTTGAGCATCTGCCAATGCTCGTCCCAAGTAAGGTTGAACGAGGTAAATGCCTCAGCATTGACTCTCGGTTTGCCGTAGATACGTGCGGCAGATGCGGTAGGCTTGATAGGTTTGAAGTTCAAGTCACCCACATAACCATTGCTAAATGGATGCCAGAACTCACACATCGGCACATCGGCATATTTGAAATACTCCAAAATATCAGCAGGGAATACATCACCCGCAGCCGTCTCATACATCACCGAAAGACCTTTTTCGTGACCAAGTTCAGACATACGGCGATAGAATTTATTAGCATAGAGATCGCCGATCGTAGTGCGCCAATCGAGCAAGAATCGAGATGTGGTTTCGGGATTATCTATCACATAACCGATTACGGCTGGCAACCACTCACGCAACTCATAACCCGTAACACGCTCAAACTCCTGCTCCATCTTCATCGTCCAAGTCTGAGTATTACACTCCCAACTATCCAACAACAAACCTGCGAGCAAGCCATCCTTTAATGCGCCATCGGCCAACATTCCAACATAACCTGCAAAATGAGCTTCAGGGCCTTCTGTAGAGAGTTTATCGCACTCCCAACCTGTACCTGATGGTGGCGCAGGAGAATTTTTGCGGCCAGCATTGACGTGACCCACGCGCAAGATAGTCCAACTTCTATTGTCGGGCGCTTGCCACTCGAAGTTACCCTCAGAATCCATATAACGACTTACGTCAAGAATATCTGCTGATTTGAGATAGGCCTCCTCGGATTGCACTAAATCATCACCCGTGCGCTCTGGGCCGCGCAGAGTCCAGCCAGCCTCCGACTCCCAACTATTCTTCATAGCTTGCGAGAGAAGATTGATACGGCTCACGCGCATATTATATTGATTACGGATCTCAATGCGATATTTGCTTGCGCCTTCGACCTCACGACAAGCAAGGCTCATTGTCGAGCCATCCTGCCAATTCGACTGAGGCATCGGAGCATCCATCACCTTGACCCTCTCGCCCGAATCCTTGCAAGCATACACCGCAATCTGAACTCCTGGATCATAACACATATTATGATTGAACGCTTGAACCGAAGAGAGGAAAAGAGTACGGATCACAGTCGGTTTATCATAGCTGATCTCGACCCAATTAGCTCCGTCAACGGCTGGAGAGAGTGTGATAGCCTGATTCTTTGCGACAGGATTCTGCCACTCATATTGGCCGCTACCCTTAATCTCAGCTGGGTTTGGCTTATAGACCTCACCGCCTTCAGGGGTCGGGAAGGCGAGCACCGCGATTTCACGATAATCACGCCATTCATCTTTGCTCGGCTGAGGCATATTAAGTTTTAGACTCTGCTTCTGGCCGCCCTTGATAAAATGCTTACTCGAAACAAGGATTCGCATAGCATTTTCAGGTTTAATCCAAGGACCACCCGACATTGCCCAACCAGGGCAATTTTGCACTGTAAAACGTAGACCAAGACGCTTACACTCCTCGGCAACGAACTTCACTGCGTCCTCCCACTTTTCGCTCATACACTCGATATCCTCACCCGTAGCAGGCCACTTACCACCCTTCTGTCCATGAAAGAAGTGAACGCCTGTGATTCCTGCTTGAGCGATAGCCTCCAAATCGGCTGTAATACCTTCGTATGATACATTGCCTCCGATAAAATGGAACCATGTTTCGGGATAAAACACCTTTTCTGGATTGAGAAACAACTCGCGATCGTGCGCACCAAACTCCCTATTCAATGTCTGAGCAGATGGCAGAACACCAACAACCTCTGGCGACTGAGCCGAGGTATTTGCGACCACACCCAACGCAAGGCACAACGCCAACGGTAGAGCCTTAAAAAATGATCTCTTAATCATAACTATATCTCTATTTTATTTTGTCATCAAACGCAGAGCGCGAGCAAGCTGATCGGGGCAAGAGGTGCCTTTGCCGTTGCAGCTGATACCCTCCAAGCGCGAAATCACATCGCTGACCTTCATGCCGCGAACAAGCATCGAGATACCTTGTGTATTGCCGTTACAGCCGCCAACAAATTCTACACTCTTCACCGTATCATCTGAAAGCTCTATGCAGATCGCACGCGAGCACACACCCTGAGTGGGATATACAATTTTCTTATCCATAGCTAAAATTCTTTTAATCATTACAAATGTATGAAAATTTAGAGAAATTAGCGCTTTAAAGAGTCAAAAAGGATGGAATCTCATGACATTTTTGTACTTTTGTAAAAATTTATCTTTTGATTATGTACGATGTTATCGTTATAGGTGCTGGAGCGGCAGGCATGATGGCCGCAGCCACAGCAGCACGCAACGGAAATAAGGTGCTCCTAATGGAGAAGATGGAGAAGACTGGCCGTAAGATCAGAATCTCGGGTAAGGGACGTTGCAACCTTACAAATGCTCGTCCGCCAGAGGAGTTCAAAGAGGCTATACGTGTCAATGCCGACTTCTTTGAGGTGGCATTTGCCGAGTTTAACAACAAAGCGACCATCCGTTTCTTTGAGAGCAACGGTGTAAAGCTCGAAATCGAGCGCGGACAGCGCGTATTCCCTAAGAGCGGCAAGGCATGGGATATTGCCAATGCGTTGATGGATTACTGTTTAGACAATGGTGTAGAGATTGTTTGCAATGCTCGCGTTACAGGAGTGTTAACACTCAACGATAAGGTATATGGCGTGACATACGTCAACAAACGCGGCTTCGAGCGCAAGGAGGAGGCCGAGAATGTGATTATAGCTACGGGCGGTGTCAGCTATCCTGGCACAGGATCTACGGGTGACGGTTACATCTTCGCCAACGATCTGGGTCACACAATCGAGGAGGTACGCCCATCACTTACCCCACTTCGCACATCGCATCCACAGAAAAAGTATTTGGATGGACTTCTGCTCAAGAATGTCAATGCAAAATTATATGTAGACAACGAGCTCGTCAGAGAGGAGTTCGGCGAGATTTCGTTCTCTGATAGAGGTATTGAGGGTGCGGTGGCGCTCAGAGTAAGTCGTGATGCAGTAGATGCGCTGATCGAGGAGAAGAAGGTGAAGTTGGTCATCGACATGAAGCCTGCGCTCACCGAAGAGGTGCTTTTCGAGCGTATCAAGCGCGAGATAGAGCAGATGCAACCCGAAGAGTTCTTCTCTGAGTTGTTGCGCAAATTGGTGCCTAAGCACTTTGTGATTCCAATTGCTCACGAGTTGGATGTGCACTCAAAGAACTATATCCGCAAAGTCACCGATGAGGAGATTCACCGTCTGATCAAAGTTTTGAAGGGCATGGTATTCCCGATTACGGATTACGCACCATTCCCATTTGCGGTGGTAACGGCTGGTGGCGTGAATTGCGAGGAGGTTAATAAGTACACGATGGAATCGCTGAAGGTCAAAGGCTTGTACTTCGCAGGCGAGGTGCTCGATTTGGATGCCAACACGGGTGGATACAACCTTCAGATTGCATTCTCGACAGGTCATTTGGCTGGATTACTTAAGAAGTAGATTTTTAAGAGCAGGCGAAGATGAAAATTAGCGGCAGAAATATCAAAAGGCGTCTGTATGGACTGAGCAATATCCCCTCAGACATTAAGAGGGCACGATATTGGCGTGGTCATGGGGTGCACTCGCCATTTGTCTACGACATCGTAAGACAGGTCTTTATGAAAAAGGACCTTGCGGGCGAGGATCGTTCGTTATACGATGTTTTGATAGCAGAAGGCGTGGCCAAACGGCGTGCCATAGAGTTGCAGAATCTGATGCAACACTGCCACTACGACTCTTTCGCGATAGACTCTTTGTCCAACGGGATGGATCAAAATTGCATGATTATTACCACACTCAAGACTCCCGCCTCGGAACTTGCAACACTGTATGAGCAGGCTCGCCTTGCAGGGGCAACACTTTGCATCATCGCCCCAGCATACGACAAAGAGCGAGGGGCAGCGTGCAAAGCGATTGTAGAGGCGCATAGATGCACAAGCGTGGATAATAGAGCATATTTATTGATATTTAACAACCACTTACCGAAACAAAAATTCAGATTATGAAGATATACACAAAATGCGGTGATAAGGGTTTCACTTCGCTCATCGGTGGCGAGCGCGTATCGAAGAGTGACATCAGAGTTGAAGCATACGGAACAGTGGACGAGTTGATCGCTTATGTAGCATTGTTGGCCGACAAGTTAATGTGCGACAAGATGTTTTCAGAGAGCGTTGCGCAACTTCGCAAAATTGAATCGGAGCTAATGACCGTATCGGCAATGTTGGCTGTCGGTGAGGGTGGTAAGGATAAGGTTAAAGGCATTACGCCTGAGGCCATAGAGCGTATAGAGGCAGAGATTGACCAGATGCAAGCCTCACTTCCTCAGATCACGAAATTCACCATTCCAGGTGGAGATGAGCGTTTGTCGCTTTGCCATGTATGCCGTACGGTATGTCGCCGAGCCGAGCGTGCTGCAATCAGAGCCACACATGAGCACGACAACATCGCTTGTGAGGCAGTGGCATATCTGAATCGTCTGTCGGATTACCTCTATCTTTTGGGCCGTGATATAACACAAAAAGCCGAGGTCGAGGAGATACTATGGATTCCATAGCATTTCGAGGTGCAGAGTGAGCAACTTTCGATTTTATGGTAAAAACTGCTCTAAAATAAGCTAAAACTGATCTAATTTTAGCAGAAAGCGGCTCTGTTCGAGCATTTTGCACATACAGAGCGAAGATTATAGAGCAAAGGTATTGCATTTACTTTTTTTTCTGTATATTTGCGCCCGATTTTGAGTCCTTTTGCTGGGACACATTGGCGTAAAAACTGAAAATCAAGTAATAACCACTATAAACCGTAAAATAATTATGTATTGGACTTTAGAGTTGGCATCTAAGTTGGAGGATGCACCATGGCCAGCAACAAAAGAGGAGTTGATCGACTATGCAATTCGTTCAGGCTCACCACTTGAGGTATTGGAGAACTTGCAGGAGATCGAGGATGAGGGTGATATTTACGAGTCAATCGAGGACATCTGGCCCGACTACCCTTCTAAGGATGATTTCTTCTTCAACGAGGAGGAGTATTAGACGAGGAAATCGAACTAAGTAGCTGATAGACAATAGGAGGAGCAAGGAAGATTTTCTTGTACCTCCTTTTTTGTGCCATAAAATCACCACATATTCTTGTATATTTTCCG
>CAYTGT010000021.1:0-13123 GCA_964437405.1 uncultured Alistipes sp. | reverse complement strand
CCACCCAGAGGAGTTGGAGGCTACGATAACTTCGGTACACAAGATGTTCCCTGGGCGCAAGCTGACGGCCATCTTCCAGCCACACCTCTACTCGCGCACCAAAGATCTCTACATGGAGTTTGCTGAGGCGTTGTCGCACGCCGATGATGTGGTGTTGGTGCCAATTTACCCTGCACGCGAGTTACCTATGGAGGGTGTTTGCTCGGAGATGATTGGCGAGCACATCTCGAAACCGTGGGTTGTCAAGGAGCGTGAGGAGTTGGCCTCGTATTTGGGTAGCATCGAGACCGATGTGGTGGTTAGCTTTGGCGCAGGCAATATTGATGTCTGCTGTCAGGCCATAGCTGACGAGCTACAAAAGAAAGCATAACGCAAAAACTATAACAACATGCGGCGAATCGGTAAGATATTGGGTATGATTGCCTTGTGGGCATTTGTCGTGGGCTTCGTGGTCTTTTTTCAAGGCCGCGCCAAACGACATAAGGCCACTACGCCCATACATAAAATGAGCGTCATCATCACCGATAGTCTGCGAGATGAAATGCTTGTCTCGACCGAGGCTGTGGAGCGATGGGTTGCGGCGAGTAAGATCCCGACAGTGGGCGTTATGATGAGCGAGGTAGATCTCTCTGGCATTGAGAAGTCGATCCGTAACAACGGATTTGTCGACCGCGCCAGCGCCTACCTCACATACGATGGCGAGTTGCGTATCGAGGTGAGCCAACGCCGCCCACTGCTCAGAATGAGATTGGATGGCTACGATTGTTACTCGACAGCCGAAGGGTTTGTGTTCCCTGCACCAAAGATGGCATCGGTCTATGTCCCTGTGGTGACGGGTAGCTACCGCCCACCTGTGCCGAATAACTATGTGGGGAGCGTCAAAGAGTATATCGAGGAGCTTAAACAAGCCTCCAATGAGCGCATTGCGGAGATGCAGTTGGAGAAGAAGCCTTTGTTTGAGATGCGCGACACCATTGCCGAGCGTGATCGTGCCGAGCGCCGCCGCCGAATAAGCAAGGGAATTTTTGAGACGCACGACAACTTCGATAAGCGTGTGGCCGCACTCAAGGCTGAGAAGGCGAAGAATCGCCGTCACTTGAGATATTTGGATCGCGAGAACGATAAAAAGATTGATGCCATCACCGCTCGACAAGATACCGAGTATGAGAAGCAAAAAAAGTTGCAGAAAAGGTATGAAGATTTCCTGAAACTCATTAACTTTGTAAAATATATTGAGAGTGACTCATTTTGGAGTGCCGAAATCGTGCAAATCATAGCTTCAGAGATGAGTAGCGGAGATATAGAATTAGAACTTGTACCTCGCACGGGGCGTCATACGATCCTCTTTGGCGAGATTGCTCGCGTTGAGGAGAAGTTAGATAACCTCCTGACATTCTACGAGAAAGGTTTGAACCGCATAGGATGGGATGAGTTCCGTACCATCTCCATCAAATACAAGGGGCAAGTAGTTTGTACCAAATTTTAGTGGAGGCGAGCGGCATAGGCCTTTTTTGGAGAGAAGGAGCATTGTTTTTTTTGAGGAGGCTGGATTATTGCTTTTTTAGGGAGGAACGAATTGTTGCTTTTTTGTTGAAGAGGGGTATTTGTGCTTTTTGGAGAGAAAATAAGAGAATAAAAAGATAAAACTGTGGAAAAGAAGAATTACATCGTTGCTGTCGACATAGGAACATCCGAAGTGGTGATCGCTGTGGGACAGATGGATCAAGAGCATGGGCTTCGCATCGAAGCTATTGTGGCCGAACCCACCGAGGGTATGGCCGCAGGCATGGTGGACAACAGCCAAAGTGTCGGCGAGGCGCTGAACAGAGCACGCGAGAAGGCACAGGAGTTGAGCGGTATTGTCATTACCGATGCCTATGTCTCTATCTCAGGTAAGTTTGTGCGTTGCGCACGCTACACCGACCATGTGTTTGTGGAGGATTCGGAGGATCGTATCTCTCAGCGCGACCTGAAAGCGTTGAGCGACCGTATGCACAATGTGAAGGCCTCTGATGGCGAGATCATCATGGATCTCTATCCCACCACATACAAAGGCGACAGCGGTGCCGAGATGACCAATCCTGTGGGTTGTTACAGCAAGCAACTTACATCGACCTATAACTTCATTCTCTGTGAGCATATCGCAAAGGATCGCCTTCGCCGAGTATTCCTCGATGCAGGCATTAAGATCAAAAACCTCTATGCAGGAGCCGCTATCATTGCCGAGGCGGTTGTCAACGAGGATGAGAAGAAGGAGGGTGTTGCTGTGGTCGACATCGGTAGCGGTGTGACAGATGTCGCAGTCTACTATGGCGGCATATTGCGCTACATTGCCTCTATCCCGATGGGTAGCTCTGCGGTGAATGCCGACATCCGTGTCTATGACGGTTACATCCCTGCTAAAACGGTGGAGAGTTTGAAGTGTATGTATGGCTCAGCGGTGGTGGAGGATACTCCCGATCAGTTGATCCAGATGCGTAGCCGAGGACGCGCCATCAAACCTATCCAGCGTTTGAATCTGGCGGCGGTGATCGAGGCGCGTATGACCGATATCGCCGAGTATGTCTGGAGCGAGATCCGCGAGTCGGGCTATGCCAAAAAGTTGGCCGCAGGTATTGTCTTGACAGGCGGTGGTGCGAATCTGCAAAATGTAGAAAAACTATTCCAGAAGATCACATCTCAAGAGGTGAGAGTATCGTGCGCCGAGATGGGTCTCTCGACCGAGGAGCAGGCAAAGGTAGCTTCGCCATCGCAGACTTTGGCTGTTGCACTGTTGCTCAAAGGTATGGAGGCTGGAGCTTGCCCTGTTGGCATGTCACAGAGTGCTGCGCCGATTAAGCCTGTGAGAAAAGAGGTTGTCGAAGAGATGCGCCCATCACAGACGATAGCGACTGTACCCCCTGCAAAGCAGACGACTTCGTTGCAGGAGGTCGGGTCAGAGCCTGAGGAGCAGACTCGCGAGCCACAGAAGCCACAGGCCGAGGATGATGATAAGTGGAATACCACTCAGAGCGATGGAGACGATATCGCAAATACTCCAAGCAAGGGTAAGGGTCGTTTCACAAGCTTGTGGAATAGGTTAAGAGACTCTTTCGATGGAGCTTTCCGCAACCCTGACGAAGAGGAAGATGGTGATGATTACTAAGAATCTGTATTGAAATGAAAGAAGATTTGATAAACGAACTATCGATGCCTAAACAGAAGCCATCGATCATTACAGTTATCGGAGTAGGAGGAGCAGGAGGTAATGCTCTCGATTATATGTGGAAGACAGGTATCAAGGGTGTGAACTTCTTGGCTTGTAATACCGATCAACGCGCGTTGGATAACCTGAGCCTTCCGAACGAATATAAGATCGTCTTGGGCGATGGTCAGGGTGCGGGAAACAACCCTGAGCGAGGTCAGGAATTGGCCAGCAAGTCGCTTGAGCAGATCAAGGAGTATGTCCTCTCGAAGGGCACACGCATGGTCTTCATCACTGCAGGTATGGGTGGTGGTACAGGTACAGGAGCTTCGCCCGTTATCGCTAAGATGGCGCATGACGAGGGTCTGCTGACTGTGGCTAACGTCACATCGCCATTGTTGGTTGAGGGCCCTATGCGTTGCAAGCAGGCTGCTAAGGGTATTGACGAGTTGCGCAAGTATGCCGATTCGCTTCTGGTCATCAACAACGAGAGTATCCGCGAGATGTACGGTAAATTACCGATTCGCGAAGCCTTCGGCAAGGCCGATGATATATTGGCGGCAGCGACAAAGGGTATCGCCGAGTTGGTAACTGTCGAGAGCGCGTTCATACGTGTCGATTACGCTGATTTGGATCGTGTGATGCGAGGCAGTGGTCGTGCCCACATGGGTGTTGCGTCTGCTGCTGGTGAGGGTCGAGCTTTGGAGGCTGCACGCCGCTCGCTCTGCTCACCGCTTCTGAACAACAACGAGATCACAGGAGCTAAGAAGATTCTGATCAACATCTCGGCAAATGATGACAGTAAGGTTCAGTACGAGGAGGCGTTGGAGATCCTGCACTACATCCAAAGCTATGCCAGCTATAAGGATGAGGAGGGCGTTGAGCATCAGGCCGATATGATTTGGGGTATGAGTTCGAAGCCTATGTCGGAGGATGCGTTGGAGGTTGTGGTTGTTGCGACAGGCTTCTGTCAGGACGAGATCATCACTCCGATTAACATCATGACCGATGATATCGTTTTGGTCGAAGAGCCCGCAAAGCATGAGGCTGAGATCTCGAAGGTGCCTGAAGTTGCGCCTCAGCCCCCACGTCATACAAGCAACGTGCCTGCGATTTTGGAGCGTAAGCGTTCGCGTTATGCCGACATCCCTACGGGTGCTGCATATCTCCGCCGAGGTGTGAAGTTTGTCAAGGACAACACCTCGCGCCGCAAGGAGGTGCTGAGCGATGATCAGGCTGAGCAACCAGCAAATACTGAGAACAGCTTGTTCTAAAGGATAAGGGAGTGGCTTGGGACAATGGCCGAAGAACAGATTGCGTGTTCGTTTCGTGAAATTGTCGGGCGCTCTTAGGTTTAACCGATAATAAACTGATTTGGAAGGTTTAGGTATCACATATTTAGGCTTCTCGATGGAGGTGGCTTTAATGTTGGTAGGCACCGTACTACTACTCTGCATCTCGGCACTTGTATCAGGTTCCGAGGTTGCATTTTTTTCGCTTACCCCCAAAGAGCTGAACCGTATGCGCGAGGGGTCGAACCCTCGCGATAAAGCAATACTTGGCCTATTGGAGAACGTGGAGCGATTGTTGGCTACGATCTTGGTTACTAACAACTTAGTCAATATCTGCATCGTAATCCTCACCTCGAAGGTGATGGATTCGCTCTTTGTTTTCAACCGTTTTGAGTTCTTGTTTAAGACGGTCTTGGTGACGTTCCTGCTGTTGCTCTTTGGCGAAATTTTGCCTAAAGTATTCTCGCAGAGCAACGTCAAAGAGTTTGGTCGCTTTGCGGTCTATCCCATTAAGATTTTCGGTATCGTGACCTATCCGCTCACCTATATCCTCGTGCGTACGGGAGGCCGTATCAGCCGCTTGGCTACACGTAACACCGAAATCTCGATGGAGGAGCTGGCAGATGCTGTTGATTTGGCTAAGGAGTCTGCCGAGTCGATCGAGGAGCACCAGATGCTGACAGGTATCGTCAACTTCGTCAATACCGAAGTCGAGGAAATCATGCGCCCGCGTATCGACATCACCGCTTTGGATATTAAATCTTCGTTCGAGCAGGTGAAGGCCGTCATTATCGAGTCGGGTTACTCGCGTATCCCAATCTATGATGAGGATTTGGATGACATCAAGGGTGCGCTCTATGTCAAGGATCTGTTGCCATACATCTCGTGCGGCAATGAATTTGGTTGGCAGCAGTTGTTGCGCAAGATATATTTCGTGCCAAAGCATAAGAAGATTGACGATTTGCTCCGCGATTTTCAGGAGAATAAGATCCACGTGGCTATTGTTGTTGACGAGTATGGCGCAACACAGGGTCTGGTTTCGTTGGAGGATATCTTGGAGGAGGTTGTCGGTGAGATCTCTGATGAGAGTGACGAGGAGGAGAAATTCTACGAGCGCATAGATAAACACACCTACATCTTCGATGGTAAGAGCCATATTGTTGACTTTGAACGTGTTATCGACAGCGGTGAGGACCTTTTTGCCGATGTGCAGGGACGTGCCGAGACGTTGGCGGGCTTGATGTTGGAGCTCAAGCAGGATCTCTTGAAGAAGGGTGATAAGGTTGAAGCTCACGACATTAGCTTCGCAGTACAGCAGATGGATGGCCGCCGAGTTGACAAGATCAAGGTGGTTGTCGGTAAGAGCTATGATAAAAAGTAGGCTAAAGATAGAGACCCCATGTGGGGTGTTGCTTGTAGCGCCGATTGAGGAATTGGCGGTGCTTCAAGGCAAGGCCACAGCCGAGGAGTTAAATTCGGTGGAGGGTATCTCAGCCCCATCGCGCCGCCGTGAGCGACTCGCATGGAGGATACTTCTCAGAGAATTTCTCGCGGAGACAGGGGCGGACGCAGGGGCGACAGAGACAGTCGCAGCAGTAGAAAGAGGTACAGAGACGGAGGCAATGGTAGTGGCAAGCGACTTTCGTATCGAATACGCTGCATCGGGAGCGCCGCAGATCATCAATACCGCCTTCTCGTATATATCCGTTTCGCACAGTCGCACTTATGTGGCGGTGATGCTTTCTCTCAGAGCTTGCGGAGTCGATATTGAGAGTGTTGAGCGGAATTTTGATCGCGTGGCAGATCGCTACATAAGTGCTGCGGAGCGTGCTTTGAGTTGCGAGGAGTGGTGGCCAGCTGCTATCTGGGCGGCTAAGGAGGCGCTCTATAAGATGATTCAACGTGAGGGCGTGGATCTAAGGCGTGATCTGCGAATTATAAATTTTGATGCAACCACCTGCAACATTTCTGCTATAATTCTCGGCCGTGAAAGTGTCACGCTGAGGTTAGAGCGCCACTCGGATCAGGTGCTGGTCTATACGTTGTAGGAGTGGCCATTGGTTGTAGGAGTGCTATTAATTAAAAAGAAAAATTCGGCGAGGTGTTCGGTTGGTTTCCCTCTCTGTGGTAGCAAATTCGACCCTCATGCCGTAGGAGATAACTATGAATAGTCAAGATTCACCTTTATCATTAGGTACAGATAATCTATCCACGCTACTTAGGCGTTACGCTATGCCATCAATCATTGCGATGGTATCGTCATCACTCTATAACATTGTCGATAGTATCTTCATTGGCCAGGGTTGTGGCCCATTGGCCATTGCGGGTTTGGCGCTCACCATGCCGATGATGAACCTCGCGGCAGCCTTTGGTGCGATGGTGGGTGCAGGTTCGGCTGCTATCACCTCGATCCGCTTGGGACAGGGCAACAAAGCCGCCGCAGAACATATCTTGGGTAATGTCGTGTTGCTCAATACGATTATGGGAATCTTGTTCACCTTTTTAGGCTTGTATTTCCTCGATGATCTGCTCTATTTCTTTGGCGCAAGCAACGATACGATCGGCTACGCCCGCGACTTTATGCGTGTGATTCTCTACGGAAATGTGGTGACGCACATGTATCTGGGATTGAACAATATGCTCCGTGTGACGGGTTATCCGCAGATGGCTATGTACTTGATGATCATCTCGGTAGCGATAAATCTTGTGCTCTGTCCATTATTTATTTTTGGTTTTGGTTGGGGCATTGCAGGCTCGGCATGGGCAACCGTCATAGGTCAGACTATACCGCTCATTTTGCAGATTATACATTTCAATCGCCCAACGACATTCCTGCGTTTCCGTCACGGCATATTCCGTCTGAGCTGGAGTATCGTCAAGAGCATCCTGAGTATCGGCATGGCACCGTTTATGATTCAGTCGTGCGCTTGCGTGGTAGTGATCATCGTTAACAACACTTTGGCAACACATGGTGGTGACTTGCAAATCGGTGCATACGGTATCGCCAATCGTGTAGCATTCCTCTTTACAATGGTTGTATTGGGCTTGAGTCAGGGTATGCAGCCGATTGTCGGCTACAATTATGGTGCTAAGAAATACGACCGCGTGCGCAAGATCCTCTTTATGACAATGGCGTGGGGTACAGCCATCACAACCCTCGGATTTATACTCTGCGAGCTATTCCCTGAGAGTGTGGTACGTCTCTTTGTTAGCGAGGATGGTACGGGAGATGCCACGAAACTCATTGATACAACCGTACATGGTATGAGGATTTTGCTTTTGATGTTCCCTGTTGTCGGGTTCTCGATTATCGTGGGTAACTTCTTCCAATTCATTGGCAAGGCCAAGCGAGCAATCATACTCTCGATGACGCGACAGTTGCTCTTTATCGTACCGTTACTACTCATTCTCCCTTCATATTGGGGTGCAGATGGTGTGTGGTACTCAATCCCGATTGCCGATGCTGGCGCAACACTCTTAGCGGCAATTCTTTTGATCTATCAACTGCGCCGTCTTCGTCTCGATCCTAACTCCGAGAAGAGTATATAACTTCTGCCACGAAAATGAGCCTGTCCAAAACATATTAGACAGGCTCATTTTCTATAAATATCTTGGCTATTTTAGCCCATATTTTCGTAATTCATCTCGCGGCTCACACTCTCCTCGTGATTTCTAAAATTTACCTCCCCCTTCTTGAGCTTGTGATCTAAAATCTCACACGACAGATGATTGGTAGGTGATCCGAAGGGTAGTGGCCGTTGTCGCGCTTATCCTCCAAGACCTCATAGCTCAAAACCTCTACATCGGGCGAAACGAAGATGAAATCAATTCTATTGGTAGCTGGTCCGAGGAAGTTGCCACCGCCCAAGTTTGTCTCCACACAACCCTTTGGTGCTGAAGATGTTTTGCGGAAGCTATCCTCCAAGAGCGTCAGGATATCCTTCACCTGAGGGGTCTGCTCCGTAGAATTGAAGTCACCCACGCTGATGACCGTCCCGCCAGCGGCGATCTCGCTCACTTTCTCGATATGCACCCTGCCCGAATTGGCCTTCGCCTCCTTCAATCGCCAATAGAGGTGCGAGTCGAAGAAGAAAAACTCTCGTCCCGAATCCTTGTCGCGGAACTTCCCCCAATGGCAGAGTCTCAGATCGGTAGCGTCCCATCCGATACTTTCGGTGTCGGGTGTTGGGCTGTACCAGAATGTTCCCTCGTCCAAGAGGTCGAAAAGTTCGCGCTTGTAGAATATCGTTGCCGTATGTGAATTGCCCGAAGCACCACCGTAGGGGTGGCCGATGTGGGCGTATGCAGGCATCAACTGCTCCAAGTCGGCAATTTGTCGTGCATTACCCTCCTGAGTACCCACGATATCGAAGTCGTGCGAAGTGATCAATTCTGCTACTGCGGCCTTACGTTCATCCCAGCTGTCACCATGCTCGGCATCAGCCGCCGCATCATAGCGGATATTGAATGTTGCTACATTCAGCTCTGCTCTCTGCGAGCAACCTGTAAACAAAAGTAATCCAATCGCACATACAATTAGTCTCTTCATCGTTGGGGCGGTGTCAGGTGGATAATTTGATGGTTTAGAACTTGTAGCCAATACTCAAAATCGCATAGTCGCGTTTCAAGTCTGTTTTGAACATCGGACTTGCTGTGTCAAACAAGTCGAGCATACTTGTTGCCGCAGTGTTCTCGGCGTAGTAGAGCATATAACTTGTCTGATCGTTCTTCAAGTGCTGGTATGCAAAATCCAATGTCAAGCGGCCGAATGCCAATCCTAAACCTGCCGAAAAACAAGTAGTACGGTAGTTCACAGGCGAGTTGTAGTAGAGACTCTTATCCTCGCGTAGTGCATCGCCCGACACGCCATAACCCGCACGCAATGCCAATGTTGGCAGTGGTTTGAGTTCAGCACCGATGCGCAATGTGTTAGAGCCCTTGTAATTCTGCTTGAACTCAGCCTTGTAGTCATCCTCCGAGAGATCGAATCCGACAGGTATATTCTTCACTCTGATGCCGTTATACCAGTCACGCTCGTAATCCACTGAGATGATGGCGAAACGTCCGAACGAGTATGAAGCACCAAACATCAATCGTGTTGGCGAGCAGAAATCCCATGAGTTCTCTGCCACATCGTCTAATGGATCGGTCAAGAATCCCTCGGTCTCGAAGTTGCTACCCATATATGCCTGATAGCGGCGTTCAAGCGAATAGTATGTCGGAGTGTGGAGTGCCACGCCCAAGCGTAAAGACTCCATCGGGCGGTAGATCATACCCAATTTGAAGTTTACGCCCGTACCCTCGACACTGACTGCTTGATTGTAATCCATCCATGCCGCAGGCTCGGCCAATGGGTATCCTGCGCTGTCTACTGCCTCGCCGTTGTAGATGAAATTCTCACCATAGAAGTATTGGCGTGACCAATCGACAACCTGCAAACCGATGGTTGCTCCGAAGTAGAACTTGTTATCCACATTGAAGCCCAACGAGAAGTCATATTCGCCGATCGAGCCACGACTCTCCAACTCTCCCAAATGTCCTACGCTGGCGTTTGCACCGATACGCTCGGCTGTGGTCCAATATGGACCGTACTCATCCTCGAAGTTGTCCAGCAAGTAGTTGTTGTAGGCCAGGATGCCACCCCAGAAGTAGGCGTTAGCTGGCGTGCAGAGCAATCCGTTCTCTGTTGGGAACATACCCTGACCACCGTATGCGCTACCCATCTGTGCCGAGAAGGCGTCCAAGATCGAGCGATAAGGCTGGCCATTCATTGGGTCGGATGATGGAGCACTCTGTGACGAGAAACTGTAATTGTAGTTAAAGTCGGCCACGCGATTATATCCGAAGCCGATATTGAAGCTTACCACGCGCGAGCGGCTGCTCTGATAGAGGTTGAGCGAGAGTCCGAAGTTACTCACAGCAAAGCGGCTTTGAGAGTTCTCTCCTGCCGAACGTACGTTGTGTGTAGCGTTGTTGAAACCCATCATCGGTGAGAAAGAGACATCGCTCGAACGATACATACCCAAGCCCGCTGGGTTGATACCCATCGAAGCGACATCGGCGCCGAGCGAGGTGAAGGCACCTGCCATCGCCATCGAACGTGCTGTGCCGAAGCCGAAGTTGACCTGCGAGAGTGTGTACATATCGCTTGACATCATGCCGTCATGATCCATCATCATGCCGCCAAAGCGGTACTGAGCCGATGTCGTAGTGGTCAATGTAATGAGCAAAGCCATGAGCCATGAGGCTCTTTTGAGAATTTTCATATCCTTAGCTGTTTTTACCTATCATGTCGGAGCAAAATCCCTGCCCCGACACGATAGATTAGTAAAATTATCCTTTGGAAAAATGTTTGTAGCAAACGTGTAACGTGCCGATAATTTCTTCAGTTCAGCGCGATATTATCTCCACGCTGCGATCCTTTTTTGACTCGAACCTTTTTGCTCGCGATTATCTGCCGCGTGAGCCGCCACTGCGTGAACCACCGCCACCTGCTGAACCGCTGAATCCTCCGCTTCGGCTGCTGCTACCTGAGCTGAACGATGAGCCTGAGCTAAACGAAGAGCTGCGGTTGTTGCTCGAATTGGAATTTGAGTTATACGAAGTGGTGTTGCGGTTGGTTGTTGATCTGTTGTTGTCGTTATTTTGCGTACTGCTCTTTGCTCGCGAGTTGTTGATCAACGCTGAGTTGCTTCGGCCAACACTCTGCGATGTGCGAGTCGATACGTTACCACTGCGGTTGCTACTGCTTTGGCCACGACTTGTTGCCACCTGCTGCTGTTGCTGTTGCATGATGGCGTTGCTGACTGTACCTCGGCGAGTCGATGATCCGTATGCTGAGCCGTTGTTTGGTGAGCGGTAAGGCGATGAGTTAATAGAGCCCTGCTTCACAAACGAAGGCTTACGCAAGTTCTGACTGTGTGAGCCGCCACCTTGAGGTCCGTTATCGAGACGTGTGCCACGCAATGAGCCATGCCAATGACCGCCACCAGCGATGTTACCTGGGCCCAAAATAGGTCCACCCCAGTGGTGACCGCCGCCCCAATGGTGGTGATGGTGGTGTGCAGGACGCCAAGGGTGGTAGTGGCCGCCCCAACCCCACCAGAGGTTGACGCCCCAACCGCCGCCGTAGCAGATATTCCAATTCCAATCATACCATGAGTAGCGTGGGAATCCCCAAGAAGAGTAGTACCAATGATCGTAAGCTCCCCAGCCTGCGCCCCAACGTGGACTCCAGCCATAATACCAAGGCGAGTAGATCATCGCTGTAGCGTTTGTTGCGCCCCAAGTGCCGAACATCGAAGTGATGTAGCGAGGCTCAACCCATACCTGATCGCCCGAAACCATGATGTTGTAGAACGATGGATCGTAGGCCGTAGCGAAGATCACATCGCCGCTATAACGCAGGTTGAAGTAGCTCGAAGGCATACGATACGATGGTGAGCGGAAGCCCTTCAGACGGCGTGCGTAAGCGCTCTCGTAAGAGTCTGCCACGAAGTTCTGCGCTGAGTTGCTCTCCTCCAATACGATCACGCCATCGGTCGATGTCGAGGTCTGGATTGTCTGCTTATCCTCGGCAGCTGCTTTGGCGTTGTATGCTGCGATTTTCGCCTCATACTCAGCCTGCAATGCTTCGGCTTCGGCTTTACGAGCTTCGGCCTCTGCCATGCGTGCCTCAGCCTCGGCTTTCTGTCTATTTGCGATTTCGGTACGATTGTGCGTAGCGTAAAGATCGTCATAAGCGCTGCTGCCTGCTGTGTAGAAGGCAGATGTGCAACCTGTTGCCACTATGGCTACTATGGCCGCAAATAAAATTTTCTTAATGTTTTTCATAGCGCATTTTAGGTTAAAGTTCTCTGTGAAACCAATTCTTAACTTAATTGCAATAGTATCTCCTATATATTTAACGACACTGTCGGATATTTTATTGTGTCTTTCTCCCTGGCATGGGTAATTTTGGTATTTAACATACTTGTTCCGACAAGCGCCTTTGGAACAAAGATATATAATATAAAGTAAAAATCAAAATTTCGTTCTCAGGGTGGGAAGCAGAGATGTGTGTGGTTCGGCGAAAATAAGAGATTTTGAACGCCAGAGTTCCCTGATTGAACACCCCATTTACCACAAAAAGCCGCCTTTTGCCCCATATCTTAGCCAATTAATCCCCTTTTGGGTGGTGGAGTTTGGTCGATTGATATATTTTGGCCTATTTTTGCCGAGCAGATATAAACGCGCGCATCTGAAGCGCAAATTAAAACATAAAAAGTTATGAAGAAATTTTTAATGGCAATCATTTGCGCCCTCTTTATGGCGGCGCCATCGTTCGCTCAGGGTCTTAACGACAATGGCGACAACATCCTCGGAGAGTATATGTCAGATCGCGGTGGCTCGAAGAGTAAGATCCGCATCACAAAGAACGCTGACGGTTCATACAATGCTCAGGTTTTTTGGGTTGAGCATCCAAATGACAAGAACGGTCAGAAGCGTAAGGATGTGAAGAATCCAGACAAGTCTTTGCGTAATGTCGATATCGACAAGGTTGTTTTGGTGAAGGGCTTGAAGTATATCCCATCAAAGAAGATGTGGGGTGAAGCCAAGATCTACGACCCAACAAAGGGTTTGCGAGTGAATGCAACAGCTGAGTTTG
>CAYTGT010000020.1:4125-13236 GCA_964437405.1 uncultured Alistipes sp. | reverse complement strand
GATGCGGTAGATCGTACCATACTCATAAACCACACACTCTGGAATAGGATTTTGCGAGTTATACGGACTACGTGCCGAAAATTCGATAGGAGCATAATCGACAAAAGAACGGCGCTCGAAGTCGATTTTAGGCATGCGATAATCCAATTTTCTAACTGCTCGCGATGCTGCCGAGAGCGAGTCGATAGCCGATGTAAGGTTCAACAACTTTGCCACATACATCTCATAATTCAGAGCAATAGGCTTCTGTAAACAATAATCTGCTACAGGCTCCGAGATGCAGTTATCAATCGAGTTCAGCTTCTCTTGGCGAGCCTCCATCATCTGATTCTCGGTAATCTCCAAAATATCCTCACGACCCTCTTTCTCCAAAAAATAGGAGTAGACATAAACTTTCTGATCATATATCTCGGTCCATAGCTTTTGAAGTTGCTTATTCAGGATCATATTATCATCCATCACACCCGACATCTCGGCATAAACCGCCTCAGCATCGGCTTCACTCTGCGCAACGACATACTTATCATAGAGAGTTTTGATCTTCAAGTAGTTACCAGTATAGGTCTGTGCATAGTCATAAGCCACCTTCTCCTTTGCATTGATCTCGATCAGCATCCTATAATCCTCAGGATCGAGACTCTTTTTGAAGTAGGCGTTATTATAGATTGACTTCGATCCTTGAGCACTCTCGGCATCACCAATTTTTCCCACCGACTTAAGGACATGCTCCTGTTCGATGGCATTAATCTGGTCGATGAGCTTCATCTTCTCGGCACGAGTCGCATATACAGCACTCTCGGTATCAGAGAGCAGCAATAACATCGAATCAGCACGATGTTGCGAAAGTGAATCTCGCTGCTCGGAGTTTTTACTCAACGAAGCACGTACACCTCGAATCACACCCATCAAAGAATCGGTCTTACTACGCAGGCTCTCATCCTTGCGTAGCAACGACATATATTCATTATTAGATTCAAGTCCCGAAACACGAGCAACAACACTCTGCGCCGACAAGTCTGCGGTGCCGATAGCCATAAACAGCAGGGTAGTAGCTATAAATTTCACTCTTATCATCTCCACCATTTAATAAAAAATAGTTGTATCAATCCAAATATTTCCAAACGCCCAAACAACATGATGAACGATAGATTCAACTTCACAATCATCGGCAAAACCGAATAATTTTCCAACGATCCAACCTCGCCAAAGCCTGGCCCGACATTACTCGCACACGCAATCGAGGCCGAAAATCCCGTCAACAAATCACACCCAAAGAGAGTATTGACAAACGTACCACACAAGATCAACAACATGAAGGCCACGATATAGACCATCACCGTATTGAGCATATCTTTATCCTGCGCCACGCCGTCAATTTTGGTGCGAAAAATCGCATTGGGGTGTTGCTGTGAGCGGAGTTTGTTGCGTAACATCTTAATCGCAAGCACCAAACGGTCGACCTTCAAACCTCCCGATGTTGATCCCGCACATCCGCAGACGATCGAGCAGAAAATCAGGATCATAATAGCAAACGAGGTCCATGTATTACAATCGGCCGTAGCAAAACCTGTGGTAGTGGTGATGGATACGACCTGAAAAATCGAATGGCGAAGCGAACTGAGAATCGAAGGGTAGATATCTGCCATCCACAAACTCGCCGCAATCAACAATCCCGCCACGCCCATCATCATAAAATAGGTTCGCGAAATCTCTGAACGGAACATATTGTTCGGCTTACGCATTATGGTGCCGTAAATCAGGCCGAAGTGGATACCCGAAACAGCCATCGCGCACATCAAAATAAACTCGACCGTCACCGAATCAAAGAATCCGACACTCAAGTTCTTGGTACTAAATCCACACGTACCGCATGCTGACATAGCATGACATACGGCATCAAACCACAACATCCCACTCATCTTCAGCGCTATGGTGGTAATCACCGTCATACCGACATAGACCGAGAGAATAATACGCACTACGGTCTGGGTACGATAGTTAAAATTATCCCTCGCCAAAGAGGATAGCTCTACATTGGAAAGCATCATCTTACTCTTACCAATCGAGGGCAATATCACAAGCGCAAACATCACCACGCCAATACCGCCCATCCAACATGTAGACATACGCCAAAACAGCAGACCGCGCGGCAGAGTCTCAATATCGTTCAAGATAGAAGCACCCGTAGTGGTAAAGCCCGAAACGCTCTCAAACCCCGCATTGATCACCGTAAATTCGCCACCCCCCCTCAGATAGGGGAACATACCAACGATACTTGAGACGATCCACGCCCCGACAACGATACAATAACCCTCTTTCTGAGAGATGCGGTCAGTGCGAGGCACAAATATCAGCGGGAACACACCCAACAACAGCGTCAACAAAGATGACATCACAAGTGGAGAGTATGACGAATCGACATTGCTCACATAGGAGATTGCCGCCGACATCAACATAAATGCCGCCAGCACCAACTGAACAATGCCAATATATCTTATCACCACACTATACCTCATAGCACGCTACTTCTGCATCTTCGGCGTATTGACCACCGATTCGATCTTCTCCTTTAGTTGTTGCAGTTCATCCCGACACTCCGACTTCACCACAAACGGCAGTTTGTAGCGAATCCAATCGCCTAAGCTCTTATTCATCTCCACGATTGGCTTCAAAGCATAGATCATGATGAAGTAATAGAACATCAGCAGGATGACAATCATCACAACCAATGAGATAAAGACGGGAGTTACTGAACGATAGGCATTACGACTCAGACGCTCGGCACGTGGCGAGAGCGAGCTTTGAGCATGCGACATTACGCGCATGATGCTACTGCTCGCAGCACTATAAGCAGGCATATATCGGCGATCGTACCACGTACGACCATCGAAGGACAATGCTCCGCCCGACATATTGTCCAACATGAGCAGATTCTCTATACGGCGATTCTTGCGCAGATCATCCACCACATCTCGAAGCTCCGATGCCACCATCTGCAAAGAATCAAAAAGTGGAGCAGCCGATTTGGTCGCTTCATCTTTAGCCTGTGCTATCTGCGAAGCGAAATCCTCATAGCAGACACGACACGAATCGGTATACATGCTGTCACGAAAAACGGCATAATTGATCACCGCACGATCGTATCGGCGGATCGCATTGAGCAGATTTTCCGAAAGTTCTATACTGCGGCGATTGCTCGAAAGGATAGAGTCAATATCGCCACTCATATTGTTCAATTCAAACAGAGAGACCAAACCTGAGAAAAAGAGCAACACCACGATGCTCAAAAAACCAACGGTAACTCTCTTACGAATACCTGTCATAGTCTTTACAATCTTATGCTAATTATGCAAAGATAGCAATATTTTTTAACTAAGCACGACTTTTTAGCTAAAGCTAAACATTTTATCGCAAAATTTCTGCTCCGAGGTCATGCTCCGAGTCGATTTCGGTCAATCGTACGCGGCAGATTTTATTGATCAGATTCTTATCGTAAGGCGCCTTAACTCTCACATAATTACCAGTATAGCCAAACATCATACCTCCTCGCATCGTACTCTCGAACAACACATCTGCCTCAGAGCCTTGATATGCGGCACAAAAATCGTGATGCAGCTCCTCGCAAAGCTCCTCCAAATGCTCAACTCGCTGTGAAGAGATATACGATGGCACCTTGTCTGGCATATCAACCGCAGGCGTACCTGGGCGCTCCGAGAATGGGAAGATATGCAAAAATGCAGGTTTTAGGCGAGCCAACAGGTCATACGTCTGACGGAAATCATCTTCACTCTCACCAGGGAAACCCGTGATAACATCAATTCCGATAAAGGCATCGGGCATAAGCGAGCGGATCTTTTCGATACGATCGGCAAACTTGGCCGAAGTATAGCGGCGGCGCATGAGTCCGAGCACACGATCCGACCCACTCTGAAGCGGAATATGGAAGTGATGTTGAAATTTAGGTGAGGCGGCGCAAAACTCTATTATTTCGTCAGTTATGAGATTCGGTTCGATGGAAGATATGCGATAACGATCAATCCCCTCGACCTTATCCAAAGCCTTCAGCAAGTCAATAAATTTCTCACCCGTGGTACGACCAAAATCACCCGTATTTACACCCGTAATCACAATCTCTCGCAGACCTGTCGCAGCCACCGCCTCAGCCTCCTTGACAAGCTCGGCGATAGGCATATTGCGACTTGAGCCACGAGCATAGTGAATTGTGCAGTATGCACACTTGTAATCACACCCATCCTGCACCTTCAAAAACGAGCGAGTACGATCGCCCGAAGAGAAGGCCGCAAAGAAGCGAGAAATCTGTTCGCAATCACAACTATAGACCTGTGCATTACCTCGAGCATTTAGTTCAACCACTCGTTTATATAAATCTTCTTTATCATTGTTACCCAGTACGATATCTACGCCATCAATAGCCGCGATGTCGTATGGTTTAAGCTGCGCATAACACCCCGTCACAGCGATGATTGCATTGGGGTTTCGGCGATGTAATTTACGGATCAGATTGCGACATTTTTTATCGGCGTGCTCGGTCACGGAACACGAATTTATCACACAAATATCGGCAGGTTCGTTAGCCCCAACTCGCACAAATCCTCCCTGCTCGAATTGACGCGCAATGGTAGAAGATTCCGAGAAATTGAGCTTGCAACCTAATGTATGGAAACTTACTCGATTATTCATCCTATTGATTCTTTTTACGACACATGTCGTTTTATATCGTTTTTCTTGTGCGAAGTTAAAAAAAAGTGTTGTAAATAGAAAAAAGTTTCGCACGAAAGCATTATTTAGAGCAAATTTGCCGCCTGAGATAGATATATTACGACAAAAACACTATCTTTGCAGGATAGATAACCACTACTTGAAGTAGTGAAGTGTAATGAACGACTGGATTTTTTAGCCCGATGCGGATAAAAACAATACATAAATTAGTGCTTAAAGCCTACTTGGGGCCTCTGTTGGTCACATTCTTCATCGTCATATTCGTATTGATGATGAATTTCGTGTGGCGCTACATTAACGAGTTGGCGGGAAAGGGTCTCGATGCAGGTGTGATTATCGAGCTTATAGCATACGCTACAACCAACATGATCCCCCTCGGATTGCCGATTGTGATGCTTTTGGCAGCCATCATGACGATGGGTAATTTGGGCGAGAACTTCGAGCTTTTGGCAATGAAGTCGGCTGGAATGTCTATCATGCAAATCATGAAGCCGTTGATCGTAGTGGTAATTTTCATGTCGATAGGTAGTTTCTTCTTGATAAACAACCTTGTACCATACGCCAACAAGAAGATGACCAGCATCATCATCGACATCCGCCGACAGAAGAATGTCATGGAGTTCAAAGATGGACTCTTCTTCAAGGTCAACGATGAAATGAGTATCCGCGTTGAGAAGCAAGATCCAGAGACGGGACTTCTGCACAACGTCTTGATTTACGACAACAACACTTCGGGTAGCATGACCACTACGATGGCCGAAAGTGGATATATACGTCTATCGGACGACAAGCAGTTCTTGAATGTCACGCTCTACAACGGCAACAACTACCAGAACACGCGCAACAACGATTGGTACACGAAAAACAACATGCGCCACGATAAGTTTGACGTGCAGGAGATGTCGCTCAAGATGGAGGGCTACGACTTCAAACGTAGCGACAACAACGACATGATTGGCGGATCGCAAACCAAGAATATATCTGAGCTTCAGAATGATATCGACTCTTTGGATATCACCGTGTCGCGTGCGACAGCCAAATCGTATGAACCGCTGTTGAAAGACAATGTCTTTAAGAGAGATATTCAAGTGTTGCAGATCAGCGACTCACTCAGAATCGACAAGAGCGGCTTTACTGACGTAAATTATCTCGACTCGTTGGAGAATCTACCACTTCGCCGTAAGCATAGCGTGTGGGCTTCGGCTCGTTCAGCGGCTTTCAACTCAAGAAATGCCTTTACGTTTGACGAGTCAACAGCCAAAGATGCGCTCAACCAACTCTACCGAAGCAAAAACGATTGGCACAGAAAGTTGACTCTGCCAATATCGGTAATCATCTTCTTCTTGATCGGTGCGCCATTGGGTGCTATCATCAAAAAGGGCGGTTTGGGTACACCTATTGTCATATCGGTGGCATTCTTCGTAATCTACTACATCATCAGCACATCGGGTGAAAAGATGGCCAAAGAGGGTACGTGGGATTCGTTGACGGGTATGTGGATATCCACGATGGTACTTACGCCGATTGCGATCTATCTGCTCATCAAGGCGACAAATGACGCTTCGCTCATTGATGTAGATTGGTTCTACAACAAATATCAATGGCTCAAGCGCCGAACAGCTCCCGCTTGGTTGCCTATCGCTAAGCGCATCACTGCAATGCCCGCATGGCGTAAGATGAGGGAGCGAGTTAAGGCTCGCCGCGCAAGAAAACAAGGTGCGTAAAAACATTCAAAATCAAAACAGATCAACATGACAGGAAAAGATCTTCGCATAGTGTTTATGGGAACACCCGAATTTGCCGTTGCTTCGCTCAGACGCATCGTGGAGGAGGGTTATAATGTCGTAGCAGTAGTGACCACGCCCGACAAACCTGCGGGTAGAGGACAAAAGCTACACGAAAGCGATGTAAAGGTAGTAGCAAAGGAGTTAGGCTTGCCAATTCTGCAACCTGAGAAGTTGCGCGATCCAGAGTTTGTCAAGACGATGGAGGAGCTAAAACCCGATTTGGGCATTGTCATCGCATTCCGTATGTTGCCAGAGGTGATTTGGGCTATGCCGAAGTATGGCACATTCAATCTGCACGCATCGTTATTGCCTCAGTACAGAGGCGCGGCACCGATAAATTGGGCTATCATAAACGGCGAAAAAGAGACGGGAATAACCACATTCCTGCTAAACCACGAAATCGACAAGGGTGCAATCGTAGAGCAGTGGCGTGAGCCTATCCTGCCTGAAGATAATATCGGTACGATGTACGACAAACTGATGACAAAGGGTTGCGACTTAGTTGTTGAGACCATCGAGAAGATCGCATCGGGCAATTATGAGGCTATTGAGCAAATGCACATTGACGAGTCGACTCTCAAGCCTGCTCCCAAAATCTTCAAAGATGATTGCCTCATTAATTGGTCATGGGAGGGCGAGCGTATCGTTAACTTCGTGCGTGGACTCTCGCCATATCCTGCCGCATGGACAACACTCACACAAGATGGAGAGGAGCGCGGCTCGGCCAAGATATTTGAGGTCGAGTTTGAGCCACGCGAATCGGGAATGGCAATCGGCGAAATCACTTCGGATGGCCGCGAGGAGATTGCCGTTAGATGTAACGATGGATTGATCCATATCCGCTCGATGCAGATGGCAGGCAAACGCCGCATGAGTAATCATGATCTGCTGTTGGGATTTAGAGATATTGATAGTTATACTTGCAAATAATAAATTAGGCATCCTTTCGCGGATGCCTAATTTATTATTTTAACTCCTTACCCAACTGCAAAGCCTTCTCGAAATTGGGAATACCGTAGCCATAATCCATATTAGGAGTAGAATAGTGACTTGAACTACGCTTTACGATATCAATAATTTGGTATGCCGTCAGCTCTGGCAATGCCTGCCACAGACAAGCCACCATACCACACAAAACAGGCGAAGAGATAGAAGTTCCATGGGAGAATCCTGTTTTGCCATTCTTCTTAATCACATTCAAACCCATACATACCACATCGGGCTTTATGCGTCCATCATACGTTCCGCCACGCGAAGAGAAGAATAACAACTCCTCGCCATTGGTAAATTTCTCTCCTGCCGAAAGGGTAGAATTACCAATCAGTGCCACAGATCCTACCGTCAGGATATTATCGGCATCGGCTGGAACACCGATTGTCGAAAGAATATCTTCGCCGCTATTACCTGCCGCATTACAAAGCACCATACCTTTGTCTGCCGCCATCGAAGCCGAACGAGAGATCAGATGATCGCGACCATTACGTTCCCATGCAGGAATTTTTACTCGCTTTTTACCTTCGCCATCATATCCCCCATATCCCAAAGAGGTGTTGACAACATCGACTCCCACGCTATCAGCGAGCTCTATAGCCGCCGCCCAATTATCCTCCTCGATAGGTTGCTCCGATGTACCATCCTCTGAAACAAACAACCAATACGCAGCATTGGGCGCTGTGCCAACCATCACATTCTCCTGGCATGCGGCCATACACGAAGTCACTTGCAAACCATGCTCATCTTTCATGTCAAAAACCGACACTTCGGGTAGGACAAAGTTTTTTGTGCCGATGATATTCTTTTGATTGATGGCCTCAACTCGATCTAAATTACAAAACCCGCCATCAATCACCGCAATCGTCAGTCCCTCGCCACGATAACCCGCTTCGTGTAAAGGTATACCTTTGATGGTATTTATCTGTCCTTGCGCATTACCATACAAAGCCTCGCCCTTATTATTTTGTTCTTTTGGGAGAGGTGTTGACTCTCTGTCTGCATCAAAATTAACATTCGCCTTATCATATCGCGCAACTTGCTCGACCTTCTTGACAAACGGCAAAGCCACAATTTCTTGCATCAAGGTAGTATCTTCACACTGCACAACAACGGTATTATTCCACTTGCTACGCAAAATAAGATCAACACCTGCGATATTTGTGATCTGTTTGATATATCGAGGATTAATCGGCACATCGGTCTCATCAACCGAAAGTCCCTGTCGCTCGCGGCGAAAGAGTGCCTTCTCCGAAAGATAACGTTCGGGATGCTTTAGTTGACGCTGAACTTGCGCATCGCTCCCTTTATCACTAAGCCACACGCGATATTTATAATATGGAGTAAAATCATTATCGTCCTTAGCCTCTGCACGACCCGATAAAACAGCAAAGCCTAAAACCATCAATAAAACTACAACTCTTCGCATAATAGAGAGATTTAAATTTCACGACTAAAATATTCATTACAATACAAATTTACAAAAATAAAACTCAAATTTCCAAGTCTCAGAAGCATTATTTTACGCCCTCATTCGGGGGGGGGGGGGGTAAATCTAGATTAATCAACAACATAGAAAAACAAAAAAAATAAC
>CAYTGT010000020.1:0-4115 GCA_964437405.1 uncultured Alistipes sp. | reverse complement strand
CCCCCACCCACCCCACCCCCCCCCCCCCCCCCCCCCCGCCGCGCCGCCCCCAAAATCTCTATTAATCAACAACATAGAAAAACAAAAAAAATCACCTCCGCAAAAGTGCGAAAGTGATTTTATGATCAACATTTGAGCTAAAAGCTCATGTTTATCGACAGTCCAAAGCCTTTACTTTATCTCCCAAACACCGCCTTGACCAAAGACGCCATCTACCCATGTATCGAGCAGGCCTGCACGCAAGCCGAGATCCATCATGTTGTAGCGGCGGCGGAGGTGGCGAACAAACGGAACATCTGCTTTCATCTGCTGCTTGCTGATACCCACATCCTCAGGCTTAACAGGAGCTCCAACGATAGAGAGGTAGCGATACATCTCATCGAAGGTGTAGCACTGTTGCTGCAACTTAGCTTTCAAATCTGGCCAATTTGCCTTCGCCAAGTTCAACTGACGGCGTACCTCCTCCTTATCGTCATATTTAGCCATAATCTCCGTTACGCCAAGCTCAGCAAACGCTTCGCCTGCAAACAACTGCTCAGCCTCGTGGCGCACCTGATCGGCACTCTTCCACGCTGCAACAGCAGCATCAACATCCAACTTTGTGAAATCGCTCTTAAACATCTGATCAAACATAGCGCACATCATCAGAGTACCCACACTGACCTGGAAGCCATGAGAAGGGGTGACACCATTATATTTATGGTCGCGCATATTCCACAAATGGCTAAAGAGGTGATCGGTACATGAAGCTGGGCGTGACGAACGAGCCGCCTGCATAGCAAAACCGCTGAGCATAAGTCCCTCCACGAAAGGTGCAATAGCCTCAGGCTTCAAAGCAGCAACGCCCTCAGGATCAGACAACGCAGCCTTCAGATTATCTTGCGAGATATGCCATGCCGCATCGTGAATAGGCTCCGAGCCAACAAAATCGGCAATAATCCACTCAGCACCCGCAGGGATCTTTGCAGCCAAATCAGCATAGCCAGCAGCCGTCATCTCGCGTGGTGCCTTAGCCATCACGCCGACATCAGCCAAGATAGCACGTGGGGCAGGGCAGTTGAAAGTCTGCTTCATGTTATTGTAGGTGATAGAGGCTCCGAAAGAGGAGTATCCATCAACCGAAGCAGCCGTTGCAACACACATGTATGAACGAGATTGATGATGTGACGAGAGCTTACACAGATCGTTGATAGTACCCGAACCAACCGACACTGCGATAGCATCGGTAGAGGCCAAACGCGCATCCAACATCTCGATAAAATGCCACTCGGCATGGAGATCCTTCTCGGTGAAGATGTATGGCTCCTCACACTCCACACCCGCCGACTGCAGATAGCCGTAAACCGCTTCGCCCGCGGCACGCCAAGTATTTTCATCGGCCACGATCAATGCTTTCTGATCGGGGAATTGCTCCTTAAACATCTGCGGAGCACGATCCAAAATATCCACACCGATCTCCATCGCGGCGGTGTCGGTAGCGGCAGCCAAAGCTGCTGAGACTAATTGATTCTGATTCATAATGTTATATTGTTTACTTTACATTTCGCTCGATGTATGAAGTGTAATCCTTCAGCACAGGCTTATACTCTGCATGGGCCATAAGCGGAGAGGATATCAAAAAATCAGCCGAAGATCGGTTGATTGCTGTGGGGACATTATAGAGTGTCGCCAAACGCAACAGAGCCTTCACATCGACATCGTGAGGTTGTGCCGACATAGGATCCCAAAAGAAAATCAACATATCTATCTCGCCTGCGGCAATCATCGCCCCCAACTGCTGATCACCACCCAAAGGACCCGATTTGAGCATCGTGATGTCGAAACGAGAATTTGCCGAATCCTGACTGCGGCGAGCTATCAACGTCTCGGCCACAATGCGACCCGTTGTTCCTGTACAGACCAAACGATGAGAGATCAACTTCTCCCCATTCCATGCAACCCACTCGGCTAAATCGTGCTTCATCGCATCGTGTGCGACCAAAGCGACTGTCAATCTTTTCTTTTCCATAATTTCATCCAAATTTATGAATCTCCGTATGAGATTCCTATTTTCTTTACACTATTTTATAACATTGCAAATATACGAAAATAATCGTTACGTTATTTCAAATGTGGCGCATTATACAAAAAATGGCGCATTTCTCACACAAAGAGAAAACGCGCCAAATTTCTATTTATTACTTTATTAAATTATCTTACACGTTTGATAATTTCACCACCTCGCACGATGGCAGCCTCATTTTGGGGTAAAAATCGCCATGCGCGTTCAGGAAGTGACTTCTTCAAACCCGCAATCACATTCTCCATATCAACCACAGGGCGCACCTTGAGATAACCGCCCAAGATCATCGTATTAAACATCTTTGAATTGCCCTCACGTGCACACTCTGCCGCCGCATCTATCGAGTAGATCTCAATATCGGTACGAGTAGGGGCATTTACCACGCCATTGGTGTCATAAATCAGCACTCCACCAGGGCGAACCAACGGTTCAAACTTATCCAACGACTGCTGATTCAGAACGATAGCTGTATCGAACTGATTAGCAATAGGTGAGGAGATCTTACGATCGGAAATTATCACCGTCACATTGGCTGTACCACCACGCATCTCAGGGCCATACGAAGGCATCCATGAAACCTCATAATCCTGCATCACGCCCGAATAGGCGAGAATCTTACCCATTGACAAAACACCCTGTCCGCCAAAACCTGCTATAATCAAAGTCTCTTTCATATCTCACACTATTTAGGAAGGGTTGACGACTTAATATCTCCGAGCGGATAGGCCGAAATGAGATTCTCCTCCATCCACTTATTTGCCTCTACAGGCGATAGCTTCCAACCACTACTACATGTAGCCACAACCTCGACCATCGAGTAACCATTGCCCGCGAGCGAGTTCTCGAAAGCTCGGCGGATAGCCTTCTTACACTTTCTTACCGCAGCTGCAGTATGAACACTCTGGCGAGTGAGGTATGTAGCGCCATCCAAATGAGCCAACATATCGGCTATTTTATAAGGAAAACCATTCAACGAAGCATCTCGACCACAAGGAGTTGTAGCGCTCTTCATACCCAAAAGGGTAGTAGGCGACATCTGGCCACCTGTCATACCATAGATGGCATTGTTAATGAAAATTGTAACGATATTCTCGCCTCGTGCGGCAGCATGGATAGTCTCGGCAGTACCAATAGCTGTCAAATCACCATCACCTTGATAGGTAAAGACCATATTTTTGGGGTGCAAACGCTTAATGGCCGATGCAACGGCACACGCACGACCATGAGGAGCCTCTACCCAATCAACATCAATATATTTATAGGCAAAGACCGAACATCCCACAGGAGAAACAGCGATAGTAGAGGCTTCGAGCCCCATCTCATCTATAACCTCCGCAACCAACTTATGCACCATACCATGACTACATCCTGGACAATAGTGCATCACGTCGTCTGTAATAAGTCGAGGCTTATCATAGACCAAATTTTCTGCTTTGATAATATCTTCTGTCATAACTCTCCCTCCTACTTGATTAATTTAGACTTCAGCGCATCGAGCACCTCATCAGGATTGAACAATATACCACCCATACGACCATAATGCTCGACTGGAGCCGCTCCCGCGACAGCCAAACGCACATCGTCAACCATCTGACCTGCATTCAACTCAGCAGAGAGGAAGCCCTTGACACCACGCTGTGCAAGCGCAACAATAGGTTTCTCTGGGAAAGGATAGAGAGTGATTGGACGCAAAAGGCCAACTTTAAGTCCCTCGGCACGAGCCATCTCAACGGTAGCAGAGCAGATACGAGCCGATGAGCCGTAAGCAACGATCACATAATCAGCATCTTCGCACTCAATCTCCTCCCAACGAGGTTCTGCAGCCTCAATCTCACGATACTTGGCCTGCAAACGGAGGTTTACCTCTTCCAACTCAGCAGAGTCCATGAACAACGATGTCGCTACGTTTCTTTGCTTACGCTGACCCTTGCCACACGCAGCCCACGCAGCACACTCCTCAGCTATCTGCTCATCACTGCGGCGAGGACGTTGCTCCGAAAGTACAACCTTCTCCATCATCTGACCAATAGCACCATCGGCAAGAATCATCGCA
>CAYTGT010000019.1:0-13368 GCA_964437405.1 uncultured Alistipes sp. | reverse complement strand
GATATAAAAATTTCGGCAAATTCCCAATTTATATCCCTTTTTCAGTACAAAAGAGTCTCTTAACACCACTATTTCGGGTACAAAAATCTATTATTTTTATGATGTTTCAAAATATATGTGGTTAAGGGCATAAAGTTGTTGTAAAGGGTTAGCTTTGTTGACAAAAACTACTATTTTGTGGCGAAATTGCCCTTTAAAAAGCCTTTTAGAGAAGAGTATTAAGATTAAAGCATAACAAAATAGACTTATTTTCGCGGCATTAAAATTGCCAGAAAAGGGATCAGACTACAAATGTTGGAATTTATCGAAAAATTATTAACTTTACGCCATAAAAAAGAATAAAATAGATGTCAACAAAAACAACCATTAAGGATTTAGTCCTAAATTACACTTGGTGGAGAGAGATGATCACAATCGTTTTGGGATGTGTGATCGTATCAATTGGATTTGTACTCTTCATCAACCCCTACAACATCGTTCCAGGCGGAGTTTACGGTTTAGGAATCGTGTTGCACAACATCTTCCCTGAGATTCAGATCGGTACATTTGGTTATATGTTCGATATTCCGCTGCTGACAATCGCGATCCTGCTATTCGGTAAAAGGTTTGGCGGCCGCACACTTTTCGCAGCACTGATCACTCCAGGTTTGATGAATATACTCACCACCCTATGCTACCCCAATCAGGAGGCAATTCAATCGTTGGATCCAGCCTTACTTTTGGGCGGATCATTGGATCTATCGAACCATTTGATGTTGACTTGTATCCTCGGCGGTACGATTATTGGTACGGGACTCGGCCTTGTGGTACGAAGTAATGCCACAACGGGCGGTACAGATATTATCGCGATGATTCTAAATAAGTATTTCCACCTGCCATTCTCGCGCGGAGTGCTGGTAGCAGATTCATGTGTCGTGTTAGCTGGTTTGGTCGTTATCGGATTCGGTATCGGAAATGAGGGCGGTGCAGCAAACGAAGGATGGCTCTTGTCGCTATACTCTCTGATTTGCATCTTTGTCTCGACACGAGTAATTGACTATGTGATTGATGGTGCTTCGTACGACAAATTGCTCTTTATTATCAGCGATGACAAGGATGACGAGTTGCGCAACTATATCATCAACGATATGGAGCGTGGAGGCACCTATATTAAATCTTCGGGTCTTTACAGCAAGGAGGAGAAGCAGATGATCTTCTTGGTTGTCAGTCGCCGCGAGGTAGCACAAGTACAACGTAAGGTCAAGGAGATTGACCCTAACGCATTTCTCGTTGTGACAGATGCTTACGACACATACGGTGAGGGCTTCAAGCCATTCCCCGACAAAGATACAATTTTGAATTAGAGAATTGAGCAAGCTGACTTTGGGAGGCAAAGCTCAATAGAAGAAACCATTTATAATATGAATAAGATCAACACATTACGCCCCATTTCGGGAGATGGTCGCAAACTCTTTATCGAGACATACGGTTGTCAGATGAATGTCGGCGACACCGAGATTGTTGTATCCATAATGCAACAAGAGGGATATATATACACTGAAAAGATTGAGGAGGCTGATATCATATTGATCAACACTTGTTCGATCCGCGATAACGCCGAGCAGCGTATTTGGGGTCGATTGAGTGAGATGCGCCGCTTCAGACGCAAGAAGCCAACATTACTAATCGGTATTATCGGTTGCATGGCCGAGCGTTTGAAAGAGCAACTTACTGAGGGTGATTTGGCTGTGGATATCGTAGCTGGTCCTGACTCATACCGCGACCTACCACGCTTGGTACGCATTGCCGAAGGCGGAGGCAAGGGAGTGAATACCCTACTCTCTTTGGAGGAGACATACGCCGAGATTGCACCTGTCAGAATCGACAAAAATGGCGTGAGTGCATACATTGCAATCATGCGCGGTTGTAACAACTATTGTTCTTACTGCGTTGTGCCATATACTCGCGGCCGTGAGCGTAGTCGCGATGCCGAGACTATTATTGCTGAGGCTCGTACACTTTTTGAGAATGGATATCGCGAGGTGACTCTCTTGGGTCAGAATGTAAATTCATATCGTGCTGGCGATGTTGATTTCCCAGCGTTGGTGAAGGCCGTAGCAGAGATCTCACCACTGCTCAGAGTACGTTTCTCAACTTCGCACCCAAAGGATATGAGCGATGAATTGTTGCAGGTGATGGCTTCGATGCCGAACATTTGCCGTGCAATCCACCTGCCTGCACAATCAGGTTCGACCGTCATGCTTGAGAAGATGAATCGCAAATATACACGCGAGTGGTATCTTGGGCGTGTGGCTGCCATACGTCACTATATGCCCGACTGCGCCATTACAACCGACTTGATTGCAGGATTTACCGATGAGACTGAGGAGGATCACAAGCAGACTCTCTCACTCATGGAAGAGGTTGGTTATGACTTCGCCTTTATGTTCAAATATTCGGAACGTCCTGGCACATTTGCACAGCGCAATATGCCAGGCAACATCTCGGAGGAGGTGAAAACGGCACGTCTGACAGAGATTATCAATCTACAAAACCAGCTCTCGGAGCAGAGCAACAAACGCGATGTAGGCAAGGAGTTTGAGATTTTGGTGGAGGGAACATCTAAGCGCCGCGAGGATCAGATCTTCGGCCGCACATCACAGAATAAGGTCGTCATCATTGACCGTAAAGATCACAAGGTGGGTGATTACGTGAAAGTACGTGTTACGGGATGTTCTTCAGCAACACTCTTTGGCGAGGAGATTTAATATTCGCTCCGAACAGAGATTTTTCGCGATAAAATAATGCGTGTCCAATAAGCTTTTGGACACGCATTATTTTGTAGAAGTTGTCTAAAGCACCTACTTAATGACGGGAGCCGTATCGCTCATTCGAGTTTTACGATCATCACCACCGATCACAGGCCAACCCTCACGATCCCATATCACTCGACCAAGATACATCTTGCGACCAGCTCGCGGCTCCTTCACATCATAACCATGATAGAAGATCCAATCCGCACCCTTATCATCCTTCACAATTTGCGAATTATGACCTGGGCCCTTGACATTCTCACAGCCTTCGAGCAACACCTCATGGCAGTTGTCAAGCATCTTACGACCCTCACGATCAACGTATGGACCATACAGCGATTTACTGCGGCCTACAACAGTCTTATAGGTGCTCTTCAAACCCTCGCAGCAAGCGCCGACCGAAGCAAAGAGGTAGTAATAACCCTTTCGGTAGTGGATATAACTACCCTCGTAGGCCGAGCCTGCGATACGATGAATATTATGAATATCATCCAATTCCAGACCATCTTCTGTCAACTCAGCAAGATAGATTCCGTGGAAACTACCCCACACCAAAAAGCAACGACCATCCTCCTGAAAAAGCATCGGGTCGATAGAGTTCTGTACTCCGATTAGCTTAGAGTCAAACAAAAACTTTGCATTCTCAAAAGGGCCTTCGGGACGATCAGATACAGCTCTACCGATACCACATGCCCACTCTCCGCCCCATGTTGACATTGAGAAGTAGAGCACATATTTATCACCCACACGACTGATATCTGGAGCCCAGATACCTGCCTTTGGAACAAACTTAGGAACCTCTCCTCGGCGGAAAGCACCACCCAAATACTCCCAAGAAATCATATCCGCAGATTTATAGATCGGCAGATTACCATCACGTTGTGTACTATACATGTAATAGCTACCATCCTCGGCGCGAATCACTGTTGGATCGGGGGCATCGCGGTTAACCACAGGGTTGGTGAATTGAGTTTCGGCACGCTTCCCCACACTCGAACTCGTACAACCGCACGCGAAAGCCAAAACTGCAATCAATAACAGATTCCTAATCATGGTGTTATCAAAATGAATTATTACATTCTCTGAGGTACATCAATTCCCAACAACTTCATTGCTCGGCGGATAACCAACGCAACCTCAGAAGCCAACTGCAAGCGCAATGCACGCTTTGCGGCATCCTCCTCACGAAGGATTGAGTGGTCGTGATAGTAACCGTTAAAGCTCTTAGCCAACTCATAAGCATAAGCTGCAATTACAGATGGAGAGAAGCTCTCGCCAGCAGAAGCTACTACCGAAGGGAACTCAGTGATAGACTTGATGAGCTCAACCTCCTCTGGCAAAAGCTCTACTGCACACTTACCCTTATAGTCGATACCAGCCTCCTCAGCCTTACGCAATACTGAGCAGATACGAGCATGAGTATATTGGATAAATGGGCCTGTATTACCGTTGAAGTCGATAGACTCGCGTGGATCGAACAACATGGTCTTCTTAGGGTCAACCTTCAAGATGAAATACTTGAGCGCACCCAAACCGACCATACGGCACACCTCGTTAGCCTCCTCCTCAGAACAGCCGTCCAACTTACCCAACTCCTGAGACATCTCACGAGCTGTATCAACCATATCTGCTATCAAGTCATCGGCATCGACAACTGTACCCTCGCGCGACTTCATCTTACCCTCTGGCAACTCAACCATACCGTATGAAAGGTGGTATATATTATCGCTCCACTCGTAACCGAGCTTCTTCAACACGAGTTTCAAAACCTGGAAGTGGTAGTTCTGCTCGTTACCCACAACGTAGATCATGTCGTCCAACTTATTCTCCTCGAAGCGGCTCAACGCAGTTCCCAAATCCTGAGTCATATATACTGATGTACCATCGCCACGAAGCAAAAGTTTCTGATCCAAGCCATCAGACTCAAGATTGATCCATACTGAATTATCCTCCTTACGGAAGAATACGCCCTTATCGAGACCATCCTGCACCAAGCTCTTACCCAAGAGATAAGTCTCAGACTCATAATATACCTTGTCGAAATCAACGCCCAAAGCCTTGTATGTCACATCGAAGCCCTCATAAACCCAACCGTTCATGCGCTGCCAAAGTTCATAAACCTCAGTATCCTTAGCCTCCCACTTGCGCAACATCTCCTGTGCAGAAAGCATGATAGGAGCCTTCTTCTTAGCCTCATCCTCACTCATTCCCTCGGCAACCAACTCCTTGATCTGAGCCTTATAATGCTTATCAAACTCTACATAGTATTTACCTACCAAGTGGTCACCTTTCATTCCTGATGTTTCAGGGGTCTTGCCGCCACCATAGAGCTGCCATGCAAGCATTGACTTACAGATGTGGATACCACGATCGTTCACCAAATTAACCTTAATCACGTTATGACCATTCGCCTTCAAAATCTGAGCAACCGAATAACCCAACAGGTTGTTACGGATATGACCCAAGTGAAGTGGTTTATTAGTATTTGGCGAAGAATACTCGATCATGATGGTACGATTGGTTGGCTCACCATAACCAAAATTCTCATCCTCCACAGCCTCAGCAAAGCGATCCATCCAGAACGATGGTGCCAGCTGAAGGTTCAAGAAGCCCTTAATCACATTAAAAGCACTCACCTGAGGACAAGAGGCCACGATATGCTCACCGATCTCGGTAGCTGTAGCTTCTGGAGATTTGCGACTCATCTTCAAGAGTGGGAATGTAACGAGAGTGTAATCTCCCTCAAACTCCTTACGAGTCTTTTGAATCTGCAACTGTGCAGGCGAAACTGCGCCGTAAAGTGCCTCTACTGACGAGGCAACAACTTGTGAAATGAAATTTTCAGCACTCATGTATATATGTTTTTCTCTTAATTTCCATATCGCGATTTTGCCATCGGACAAAATCTGCATAATCGCTCACAAAATTACTATTTTTTCGGCGAAAAACCGACCAAACCACATAACAAATAGCTTTTTAAAGTGTGAATTTTCTCAAACATCGGCAGAATATGCTATCTTTGTCGTATGGCACGTGGATTTTGGCATATAATCTTCACTCTTTTGTTGCTCTCGGGATGTAAAAATTTCGATGAGCCAGAGCAAAGTGACCCCACACCAAAAGCGACAAATATTTCCCTGCAAACTCTTCGCGAAGCAGTAGGAGAACGAGGAGTGTTGATCACAAATGATCTTACGATCGGAGGCTATGTCACAACGCATGACAAGAGTTCCAATTTCTACAAAACATTCTATATCGATGATGGCACAGGAGGAATTGAGATCATGGCGGGGATGTACGATCTGAATAAGATATACCCTTTGGGGTATTACATCACGATGGATTTAAAAGGATGCTGCATCAGTAAACACTATGAAACGCTACAAGTGGGTCTTGAAGCAGCAGCAGGAAGCAGCTATCCAACTGATTACTTCTCCTCGCACATATTACTTGACAAGTACATCTCGCGATATGCAATTCGCCGCGACATCGCGCCCATGCCACTACTCTCAGCAGATTTACGCAAGAATTTTTGCGGACGATTAGTATCTATTGCCAATCTCAAAGCCACAACCGAGGAGTATGTGGGGCAATGGGATGTGAATGATTTGGGCCAATGGAGCGGTTACAACTTCTTCCGCGATGATGATGGCAACACCATAGCTGTCTACACCTCGGAGTATGCTGATTACGCCGATCGTGAAGTTCCGAGCGGGAAGGTTGCCCTCTGCGGTATTTTGCAATATGGGAAAGTGGGAGGCAAAGAGTTTTTCATGATTAAGATGAGGGATGAAACAGATTGTGTGCCATATAAATAGTCTGCTGGTGATATTGTTGCTCACATTATCTTCATGCAACAGTCAGAAGATTGGGGAGTCGCAGGAGGAGTTACATGGCGAAATAACAATCGCCCACCTGAAAACACATCTAAAGGGTAATAGTAGCCGCATCAACGAAGATATTTCAGTATGCGGATACGTCATTGCCAATGATCTTTACGCCGAACTAAACAAGGAGATTGTGATTGCCGACCAGAGCGGGGCGATTGCCATCGCGGTGGATGTATCGAATACGGCTGTAAAATTTCCAATATATGCCCGCATCACGATCAGTTGTAGCGGATTGCAGATTGGGCAGACCAACGGCCGCCCCACTTTAGGTTCACAATCCGAACAAGGATATAGGGTTGAGCGGCTGAGTAGTGATCAGATCAACCGACACATTTTGATAGACAAGAAGAACGCACAACCTATTGAGCCGCAGGTAGTCTGCATAAAAGATATTACACCTCAAGTAGCAGGTAATTTTGTAAGAATTGACAATGTGACATTTGGCGATGAGAGCGGCAAAGAGTGGTGCGAGAAGGATCGCTCAAATGGAGAATACTTAGAGACCATACGCAATGTGCAGGATTTGGATGGAAATGTGATCGGAATCTATATCAGTGCCGAGTGTAGTTACCGCAATGAGATTATACCATCGGATAAAGGCTCAATCTGCGGTATTATTGAGATGCATAACCAGCGCCCGACAATCAGAATCATACAATATATGATTGATTTCAGAGAGTAGTCTATCGCTCTGCTTTTTTTGCAAAACACCTCATATAAAACAATAAAACAGCTACAAAAAACTGTCACAACCCATACGGATCATGACAGCCATATCTATGCGAATCATACTGATTAATGTTGCAACGCCTCCCAAAGCATATCCTTCAGGCGTGTGATGTTGAGGCCCGATACAGATGAGATAAATACCGAAGGTACACCCTCTGGCAAGTGAGCCTTTATCTCCTCAATCAGCTCTTCATCCAACATATCACATTTGGTGATGGCCAACAGTCGCTCCTTATCCAATAATTCAGGGTTATATTGAGTCAACTCACCGAGCAGAATCTCATAATCTTTCTTAATATCGTCACTATCGGCAGGAACCATAAAGAGCAATACAGAATTTCGCTCGATATGTCTCAAGAAGCGAGTTCCGAGACCCTTACCCTCGTGAGCTCCCTCAATAATTCCAGGGATATCGGCCATCACGAACGATTTATGATCACGTACCTCAACGATTCCGAGATTCGGCTCAAGTGTAGTGAAGGCATAGTTGGCAATCTTCGGTTTCGCAGCCGAGACAACCGACAAAAGTGTACTCTTACCCGCATTTGGGAAGCCCACCAAACCCACATCAGCCAGCACCTTCAACTCAAGGATAAACGCGCCTTCATCACCCTCCTCACCAGGTTGAGAATAACGAGGAGCTTGGTTTGTCGCACTCTTAAAATGCCAATTACCCAAACCGCCACGACCACCCTTAAGCAGCACAAGACGCTCGCCATGCTCAGTCACCTCACCAACATACTCAACACTCTGAGTACCATCCTCTTGCTCCACCAAACGGCGAGCCACAGTACCCAATGGCACAGGAATCACAATATCGGCAGCATCCTTACCCGAAGAACGTGCACCATGACCACCCTCACCATCCTCAGCGAATTGGTGACGCTGATACTTCAAGTGAATCAGAGTCCAATATTGGCGATCACCCTGCAAAATTATGCTACCGCCCTTACCTCCGTCACCACCATCAGGGCCACCGAAAGCAACGAATTTTTCCCTACGGAAGTGGCTTGATCCTGCACCACCATGACCCGAACGGGCAAATATCTTCACATAATCTACAAAGTTTGAACCTGCCATAACTCTATTTGTTTTAATCATAAAAATATCGTACCTCTGCGCTACGACCGCACAAAGATACGATATTCATCGGAAACTACAAAACTTAGTCTCTATGCTATTCTAAGCCGAAGCGTCTTACTAAAGATTAGGAATCTCTTGATTGAGCCACTCGATGCGCTCAGTAAAGCGATCCTGAATTTTATCGACAGCCTGCTCAAAAGTGAAACCACCCTCGCCATTAGGACCGCTAAAATTGGTCCAGATGGCATAATTCTTCTCAGCCGATACTGTAAGTTTAGACTTCATCGTACTCATGTACTGAATAGCACCACGGAATTTTGGATAAAGTTCCGCCCAGCGCTTCTTGAGCAATGAAACGAACTCTGGATCTTCAAAGAAACGAGGATACCACATATAGTATCGACAATACCACACCTTACGCTTGGTGAATGTATCGTAATCGTAATCCCACATAGGGCCAGCAACAAGTTTACCACCCTTATCCTTGTGGAGATATGTACTCTTTGGCCACTTCCACTCATGGTGATAAATCAACTCCGACACAAGATATAGATCGACAAACGACTGAACATCGAAATAGTTTTTATATCCCTTCTCTGGATCTAACCATTCAGAGCTATAGAGAGCCTTCTCTGCATCGTGGAAGAACTTTTGGATATAGATATACTGATCATTGCTGATATCATCCTCATCTGGGAACTTAATATTAACCTTAAGAGTATTAGAGCCGATGTCCGATCCGTTGGTGGTCAACGGTACAGCAATATTGGATTGGAATTTAAACTTCTCATCCCAATATGTATCCATCTCAAGAACATATCCTCCTGTGATATCATCCGATGCGGTGAGTTCATTCTTAGGCTTCATTTCGTTGATATTCACACGATTCTTATCAATACGAATCTGCTCGCAAAGATAGTAATTACCTACATGTACGCCATTAAGAACCAACTCGACATGATAACCCTTAGGGGTCCAACCTAACGAGGTTTGTTTACCCAAATAGAATGCGATATCGTTGCGAAGTAGGGTCTTATCCATCTTATTGGCCAACAATACCCAACGCTTATGCTTAGGCATACCAAGAATCTCGGTACGCTTTTCGAACTTGATTTTATAAGGGTTCTTAGGAGTCTGTGGAGGATTTACCTTAGAGTTGTTAGGTGTACTCCATGTAGAATTTCCACGACCTGCCACCTGAATTTTAGTAGGCTCAAGGCTCGCAAATTGACTACCACCATCTATCGAGATTGTTGCATCAACCCAATAGTCCTTACTCATGATATTGCCGCCATTTGATGTTTGGATCGAAACAATCGGCAGACCAGAGAAGGTAAATTTGATAGTCACAGTATAAGTAGCCTCTACACCATTCTCATTAACAACCTTATAAGCAATTGGAGAAGAAAAATTTTGAGGAGTAATTCCTGATCGCTGCTCCTTGCCATCAACATAGACTTTATGGTTCTCGTTCACCTTGAATGATGGCACCAAAGTAGTACCTGGTGCAATAGGAACTTTTGTCTTAACATTACTACTTGTGATGGTCTGTTTTGCATTTGAGATCGAGCATCTCACATCATTCTCCAATACGCCTGAGTTTGCACCTACAGTCAACTTAAATTCCAAGAACGTAGGATCCTTCGCTTCAGGATTGGTAGGCGTTTCCGAACCAGAATCCGATCCAGACCCTGAATTTGAGTTTGATTCAGCTTCACCACCGCCACCGCAGGCTACCATCACAAAGGCCATCATCACGACCCACAGATAATGCATAAAGTTGTTTCGCATAGGTTTATAGTTTTTAAATTTTTAACTTCTAACTTCGCAAAAATGTGTTTTTAATCGCATAAAGTTATAATTTTGTTTTCGGGGCAACAAATTTTGGCCCCATCTTTTTTACATTTTGCTCTAATTTTCTTACTCCACGCTACATTTTTTACAATTTTTCATTACAATTTGCAAGAAATCACAGCATAAAACGTGCGCGGATAAGCATACATCACCACATCGTCCATTGGCATATAGACGCGTGTCGCTCCACTCTGATAGTTGCGGATTCTCGATTGCTCATAACCGCTATACTCTATATTTCTATTGCCAAGCAGATTCTTCGCCGAGAGCGTCACCGACCACCGCGCACGCCCCACATTAAACCATCGTGACAGAGAAGCATCCAATGTCACAGAATCGGAGAGTCGTCCCTGCGTTATGAAACTATTATAGATCTCAGGCGAAAGCGATGCCTGATGAGCCACGCGCTCAGTACGGCGAATGACAGAAGGATCAACATATCGCATCGCTACAACCTGCACACCACACGAAGCAATCCATCCTCGATATGTGAAGTAGGTAATCTGAGCCGAGGCCGAGAGTTGTGGTGCACCACCAACATGACACCCACCCATATAGCTCAGCGAGCGACTCACAACGCTACCATTGCGATCATCATAGTGGGTTACTACAGGATTTTCCGAGTAGGTAAACTCTCCCGCAGCTGCTGTATATGATAGTTCTAAATTCCTCGAAAGGCGAAAACTACCCGCACTCTCTACTCCATAGAAGAGCTGACCAAGCCCCGCTACATCCACATCGCAATAGGTGGCAGTCAGGTCATCATACGCACGGAAAATTTGACGCTGATTTCGTTTCGAGATCAAATAGGCTGTCAAGACAAACTTCACATCGGGCGATGAATACCTATAATTCGCTTCGGCACTGAAGTGGTGTTCCGCATCGGGATTGTCGGCTACACGGTTGTTATACTGAGGGTTGTGAAAGAGATTTTCGGGCGAAGGGGCCTCATCCGACAAAGCAACAGCTATATCGGCAAAATGTTTAGCCGAGAAGGAGTAGCCTAACCTCGTCTTAAACTTATAAGGGGTAAATTTCACCACAGCCGAGCGACCATAAGAGTCTGCTCCGCTATAAATCTCCTTCTCGAAATAACCACGTCTGGCAAAACGCTCACTTCCGACAGACAGCCCCACATCCCAGAGCCAACGATCTGAACGATAGTTAATTGACGCCACGAACGTAATCTTGTTATCGGAAAGCGAATAGTCATATGCAAAACGATCACCCTCGCCCACCTTTCTATCGGGATTACGCAGGTCGTTTTGATGGTTAGAGGCAAAGGTGTCATCATCCATCAGATAGTAATCCACATCACGCAAATAGAGCGCCCCGAGCAAAGACTCCATCTGTTTGTAATTACGAGAGTTGTGGAGGCTGATGCGTGTACCATAATTTAGCATCAAATGTTGTGAAATCTCACTTCTAAAATTCAATACCGCCTCACCTCTTGCCACTCGCTCCGCCCTGCTCTCCAAAGCATACACCGCACCCGAAGAACTCATGCGATTCTGATTATAGATCTCATTCCAATTTACTTGGGTGTAATTCTCATCACCCTGTCGCCACGCCTTCTCCACCTCAGCGGCAATTGTCTCAGAGCCATAATAACTCGGCAAATAACGGTAGTTGTCGGGGCGCGGAGTCATCGCATCGTACCAGCCAAGAGTCCCATATTTACGGATACCATAATCGCCACCAATCGAGAGTGATAATTGGGTTGAGGGGCTAAGTGGCTGAAGATAGCTCAACATAACAAACGGCATACTATCTTGTCGAGTTCGAGAATTGCGTACCTTACCCGACTGCTTGCCCCATGTGGGATTATACAACTTATCTCCTCGCAAGTTGAATGCCTCCTTTGTTGAGCCGCTACGCAATCCACGATCCGAGAGTGCCGCGATAGCCACCAACGACAGATTTGCACCTGACTCATATTGTTTCCCCATACGAAACGCCAAATCCAAAGCATTGTTATACACGCCTTTGATATAGATATCATCACCGCCTTTAGCGGCTGTATGGATTGAGGTACTCCAACCTGCACCTAATGCCGCATGCGCTGTCGCTCGCACACCACCGAGATAACCCCTACCCGAAAAGAACAATCCGACATTTAGACCATCAATTGGAGTAGCTTCGTGTGTAGAGTAAAGATCCATTCCCGTATGACCTCCTGCCATCTGCCATGCACCAAACGAGAGGCCTGAAAACGATTGCTCCGCCACGCCCAAACGTCTCAACACCGAGAGATTTTGATGACGCACCTCAACCCCATCCAACAACGCTTTACGATCCATATAGAATTGTCCTCGGCGACCAAACTCCACAAATGAGAAACGATAAGCCGAAGCATCTTCATATAGGTCGTAAGGGCTCTGTTGCAACCGATAAAACAACAACGTATCACTGCTAATGATCATCTCCTCTTGCTCCTCGTTCGCAATTTTATAGAGGCGATAATCATCATACAGTTCCTGCGCCGAAGCATGGATTGCAATCGTGGCAGCCATTATGATCAATAATAGTCTTCGCATCGGGTTATTTAGTTGTTTTTGCAGAGATAGTTCGATATTTCATATCGTTACCTCTAACAAATATAGGCAAAATTACCTCACAAATTTGATATAGATTTGAATTTTCGTATTTTTGTAAATAATAATATAAATATGTAAGCTATGTCACTTGAGATTTTAGAGCCACGTTTGGTGTGGGAGCAGTTTGAAGCAATCACAAAAGTACCTCGTCCATCAAAGCGAGAGGAGAAGATTATAGAGTATCTGATTAACTTTGCCATCGCACATGGAATTGACTACCAACGCGACCAGATAGGTAACGTAGTGATGCGCAAGGCGGCAACAGCAGGTTATGAGAACTCGCCGACTGTTATCTTGCAATCGCACATGGATATGGTCTGCGAAAAACTCGCCGATTTGGAGTTTGACTTCGACAACGAGCCGATTCGTACCCAAATCAAGGATGGCTGGGTGATGGCCGAGGGCACTACCCTCGGAGCTGAT
>CAYTGT010000018.1:0-13431 GCA_964437405.1 uncultured Alistipes sp. | reverse complement strand
TAGTGACATATTTTACATATTAAGTGAAAGTGTATTAGCTTTTTTCTTCTTAGAAATCGGGGCTTATTGGTCAAAATAGTAGATAAAATCTGGGCAACATTTGTTTATTGGTCAGAATTAGTAGATAAGAAACTGTCTAACAAGGCTATTTTGTCGTTACACTTGCCCTTAAAACCTCATTTACACTTCAGAAATTACGGTTCTTCGGGCTTCGTGGGTCTAAAATTACTCTTGTTATACAACTTCTGGCACAAAAATGAGCCTGTCCAAAGCTTATTAGACAGGCTCATTCTATTATGGGGTACGTGGCTACTTTTTAATCTTGAACTCTGCGCCCTTGATGTAGAGGTTGAAATCCTTGATGCTGCCTGGAGCGCCCTCCTCCATACGTGGGAAGTATTGGATAGCAGAGATATTGTGCTCGGCACCCAAATCAATCACCACAGTATGTGGGAACTCGATACCACCCTCAGTCTTCCAATATGTTGACTCCTGAAGGTCGAAGATCTTGTCGGCGTTGCAGTTGTTCTGCGCCACAGACTCGCTATCGGCATACTTCACAACCCAAGGCTCACGCGACAGACGCTCTCCCTTGTCGTTAAGGAGATACATCTCGGCGATGCAGGCCATTGGCTTGCCATCTTGTGATGAAAGAGCCTCCAAAGCGATGTAACGACCCTTCTGAGGTGTTGCAAGCTTATGCTCCTGCCAGCCGTTGCCTGCCTTGAAGCTGCCCTTGAGTGCAGGTTGCTCGGTGCTCAGATCCAAAGTCTCGCCCTCGGCGCGGTGGATCAGAGGCTTTACCTGCTGCAGTTGGTTGATGATAGGCTCTGACAGACCCTCGCACTTAGCCTCGCGTGGACCAACGATGTCGAATACGATAATCTCGTTCTCGCCCTTCTTGAGCCAGCAACCTGGCATATAAAGTGTCTGCTGAGGGCCAATCTCCCAGATGCGACCCATAGCGTGGCCGTTGACATAAACCAAACCTTTACCCCAAGTCTCGAAGTTGAGGAATGTGTCGCTTGGCTTCTTTACGTTGAATGTAGCACGATAAGCGCCAGGGATACGTTGTCCCTTCTCGTCAACGAGCGACTTGATAGGCTTGAACGACATATTCTTGTAGAAATCGTAGGTGTCCTCTAAGTTGAAAACTTCCCAACCGTTCTTTAGATTAACCGTAACATCAGCCTTGCCGTCATTAATGGCGTAGAATAGCTTAACATCTGAAACGATACCCTTGAAATCCTTAATCGCGCGGCCGAAGTTGATACGTCCCATCGCCTCGATTAAGATATCGAGCTGTGCGCCCGCCTTGCAAGCAGGGAGAGTGATCTCACGCTCACCATTGCGGCGATCCAACTTACCGATATACTTGCCATCGATGAAAATCTGAGTGTAATCGTGTGCCTCAAGATGCAATTTAGTTCCAGCAGGAATCTCTGGCAGGGTAGTGCGGTAGAGGATCGAACCGAAGCCCTGATCATACTCCTCCATTGTGCGCAAAGGCTCGTTGTGCTTCGCCTCAGGCAGATTCTCAAATATAGGAGCCATCTCGGTGAATTGGAACTCCTCAATAGAGATAGGTTTGATCAAAGCTGGAACCTTAGCCTGCTTCTTGCCATCCATATACTTCTCCAAAGCCTTTCTCAATTCCCAATACTTTGGCGTTGTCTGACCCGACTCGCTGATTGGAGCATCATAATCGTAAGATGTCACATCAGGGGCAAATCCCGGTGAGTTAGCACCTGCCCAATGTCCCCAGTTTGTACCGCCATGAGTCATATAGAGACTGAATGAGATACCTTTCGACAACATCTCGTCAATGCCTGCGATCATGTCGGCAGCAGGGCGGGTCTCGTGGTTTGCGCCCCACTTGTCGAACCAACCGCTCCAGAACTCACTACACATCAGCGGAGAGTCTGGGCGTAGCTTCTTCAAACGTGCAAACTGCTGGTCGATGTTTGCGCCTGTACCGAAGTTCATTGTCCAGATCAGATCATCCAAGCCATTGTTTGTGAAGTTTGAAGCCCAATCGCATTGGAAAAGTGCTACATCACCATAATTTTTGCGTACGATGTCGCGTACAGCGGCAACATAGGTCTTGTTTACACCGTATGAACCATACTCGTTTTCAACCTGTACCATGATGATAGGACCACCGTTCTGGATTGTGAGGCCTGCAACCTGCTCGGCAACCTTTTCCTCGAAGATTGCGACACGCTCCAAGAAGTAAGGGTCATCCTCGCGGAGTCGGATATCCTTTTTCTTTAGTAACCACCAAGGCAGACCACCCATCTCCCACTCGGCACACACGTATGGGCCTGGACGGAGAATAACGTACATACCATTGGCTTGACACAAACGGCAGAACTCAGCCAAATCGTGCTGTCCTGTAAAGTCAAACTCGCCAGGGCGCTGCTCATGTGCATTCCAGAATACATACAAGCAGACGGTATTCATACCCAAAGCCTTGCAGAGCTTGATGCGCTGATCCCAATAAGGTTTTGGGATACGTGGATAGTGCAACTCGGCAGCCTTCACTACGAACGGTTTGCCGTTGAGCAGGAATGTGCCCTTGCCAGCCTCAAAAGTGCCTGCTTGCGACTGTGCCTGAGCTTCAGTAATGCCACCCAACAGGGTGCTTGCCACCATCAAAAGGATAGTGCTCGATAAGAAAAGTTTTTTCAGCATAATCTATTATTTATTTTTCACCTTTTTGAACTTATACATCGCAAAACTCTTTGCGCCTACCTCTGCTTGCAAAGTGTTGCCGTTGATCTCAATCATTGATTCAACAGGGACAATGGCGTTAGGATTATCTACCGTATTGTCGGCATCGAGATTGTCGGCGCGGAAAATTGTCTGGCGGCCATCTGTGAGCGACTCCTTCTTGCCCAAACCCTCGAATGAGAGAGTTACGGCCTGAGCCTTATCCGATGTGTTGATCACTTTGACAATATAGCATGAACTTTCGCTATCCCATACCGAGCTGGCGAAGAGTCCGTCTTGACCCTCAACACCCGCCACAGGCTTGCCGTCCATTGTAATCGGAACGACATTGGTGCCCTTGTTCAGAGCGTAGAGCTGCTGCACATAGTAGCTACAAGTGCGTACCGAGCGCAGATTGTCAAACCAAATCATGTCTGGTCGCCACTGCCAACCCTCGACATGGGCAAAGAGTGGTGCGTAAGTTGCCATGTGAACGATATCGGCATTACGCTCGATGTTGGTCATGAAAGCAGCCTCCATCAATGCTGCGTTAAAGTGATTCCACTTCTTGCCACGGCCGTGACACGCATACTCTCCAGCAAAGACCTTTGGACCCTCTCTATCGTAAGAGTCGTAACGCATACCAGAGTTGAGGAACCAAGCCTCAGGGCGGTAGAAGTGCTCATCGACAAGATCCACCTTCAACTTCTTCATCTCTGGCCACAAATACTCAAACTGATCACCCTCAGAGTTAGGGCCTGAACTGCCGACAATTTTAATCTCAGGGTGAGCCTTGCGCAGTGCCTCGACAAATGGCTTCAGACGCTCAGGGTATTCTGGTCCCCACTGCTCGTTACCGATTCCGAGGAACTTGAGGTTGAAAGGCTCTGGGTGACCCATCTCGGCACGCAACTTACCCCAAGTGGTGGTGATGTCGCCGTTGGCAAACTCGATGAGGTCGATAGCATCTTGTATATATGGCTCCAAATCGCAGACTGCAACGTGTGCTTCGGGATGGCCATTTTGGAATTGGCACGCCAAACCGCAATTCAGAATCGGCAATGGCTCTGCTCCGATATCCTCCGAGAGTAGGAAGAACTCATAAAATCCGAGTCCATAGCTCTGGAAATAGTCGGGGAAGAAGCGATATGTGAAGGTGTAGTGCCAGCGATTCTCGTTCAGAGGACGATTCTCCACAGCGCCTACTGTGTTCTTCCAATTGTAACGAGTCTCAAGATCAGTACCCTCAACGATACATCCGCCAGGGAAACGGAATACACCAGGCTTGATGTCGTAGAGAGCCTGTACAAGATCTTTTCTCAGACCATTCTCGCGGCCTTTCCAAGTGTCAACAGGGAATAGCGAGATATGCTCCAAGTCGAGAGTGCCGCCCGAAGTGAGGAAGATGCGTAGATGAGCCTTCTCTTCGGTGAGTGGCGAGCGCAAAACGACTTCATATTTTTTCCACTCCTTAGAGTCAATCTCCAAATCGCGAGCTGCGAAGACCTGATTCTCGGCCATTGTATTGTTCTTGATCAACTCCACGCGGATGCGCTGCTTTTCGCCACGTGCCCAAACCGAGAAGCGGTACTCTGCCCCCTGCTTAACGCCGATGCCGAAGAAGCCTTCGTTCTCAAGGCCTGTATGCTTATGGCCGTGACCCGAATTTCCCAAACGTACATAGTGAGGATTACGCTCGAATGGACCATCATTCATCAATTTTACATTGCCGAATGTCACCCATCCCATCAGATTCTGAGGGAACTCAAACGAACGATTCTTCACCAACTCGGCATACAGACCGCCATCGGCGCCATAATTGACATCCTCGAAAAAGAGTCCATACATCGTGGGCTGGATCTCTGCTCCGATCTGGTTGGTTTGGATTACCATGTTGTGCTGTTGCGCACTCAGCGAGAGTGCGCCTACAACGGCACAAAGCGAAAATAGTAGTCGTTTCATATTTCAAAGTTTCTATTAGTTTCAGGTTATATTAAGTGAGAAAATATGTTTAATCAAATTGGTTTCTGGCAACGATTTTCTTCTTCGCAGTGAATAGAATCTCTATTTTGCCTTCTAATTTTTTATCTGATAGAGGTTCTTTGCAGACAATTATCTTCTCCTCATAAGGTTTGATTGACGGTACGCTTGCTTCAGCAATCACCTCTCCATCAACCATGATCTTTGCCTTGCAACCCTTTGATGCTGAGAGCCCGAAGTTTTCTACCTTGAAGTGAATGTAACCATTCTTGTATTGAGGTCTGAGCGCAGATAAGATAGCTGGAGCGTAGTCCACATATCGTAATTTGGCATAGCCAAAAATCATCTCGCCCGATTTCTTCTTGCCGATAAGTTTTGGCGCAAATTCATCCTCCGTAATACCGCAACCGTGAGCGTCAAACATGATGATCAGATCCTTTTTGTTGGGATGCACCGAGATCACTCTCGAACCATATCCGAAATTGACCTTATGGTGCGACCCGAATCGAAGTGATGATAAATCCAAATCGGTCTGAGGGTTAAAGCCCTCCTCGGCCTTGACCAAAAGAGCTATCTGCTGGGTGTATTCTGTGATAGGTGTTTTGTTCAATACGCTGATTCGTAACCCTTTGTTCATCGGAATACAGATATTCTTTGAACTATGGTTGTCGTTTGGCTGATCATCCCACTTGATGGTGTCGATTACGGCGAAGTTCATCTGCTCCACGCGGCCATACTCATCTTGAAATACTTTGGCACGCTCATATTTAAACCACTTCTCCTGTTTGCCATCGCTGTGGAACGAGATGTCAGGAGTGTAGGCTTCTCCATCCTCGGTGATCCAATTTACACCATCTTTCGAGCGTTGGTAGTAGGCGATACGTCCCAACCAATCGTTCACGATTAGATGGTACTGCAGATCGTCTCGCCATACCACAGGATCTTCGAAGCGGCCATCCACATCGGGGTATGCTCTCTTGTCTGAGACTTGCTGATATGTAGAGATTCCATCCTTGCTGATCCATACTCCGCCACCGCGACATATCATCAGTTTCGATCCATCGGGGCGTGTGGCGAAAGTGAGATTGGAGAGCCCCTCGATGATGCGGCGGTTGCGTGGATCGAACTCGAATTTGCCATATTCCCACGGCCCATTCATCGAGTCGGATATGTAATAGCCATCAATGACATATATCACCACTCGGCCATCTTCCAACATAAATGCTTCGGGGTTGTGCCCCTTGCCTATCTCCTCGACAATTTTATAAGGGCCATGCAATGTTTTTGAGGTGGTGTGATATACCGTAGAGTTGGGCCAGAACATATGTCCTTTGGGCGAATCCTCAGGCCATCCGCAAACATAAAGGTGATATAATCCATCCTTATCTTGAAGAATATTTCCTCCCCAGAATGAGATTTTCTTATCTTCGATGCCATTATCTACAAATCGCGGGATAACATCTTTTGCACCCCATACATCATAGCTCAGTTGACCATCGGGCATAGCCTTGAAGCGATCCATAAATCTTCCGCCAGGGATAAGATGCTCCCACTCCACGGGGCGGTCTCTCTCTGTGATTTGGGCGGAAACCGATCCTAAGCCGAGGAGCAAACTGAGTATGTAAAGAGATATTCGTGTCAGACTCATTTTGGTTAAGATATTATGTTCATCAATAGGCGAAAATAAAACATTACATACAAAGGTAACGGAATTTATGTAATATAACTAATCGTATAATTAAAATTTGGAATAATTTATTAACTTTGTAAAGATGTGCATGAACTTTGAATGTAAATGAAAAACTAACATAGTATGAACAGAGAATTAGAACTAAGCCCCAATAGACTTGTTACATTCCTCGGCAAGCCTTGTCAGGAGTTTACCAAGGCCGATATTGTGCGTTTTATCCGTCAGAATGAGATCCGCATGGTCAATTTTATGTATCCTGCTGGTGATGGCCGATTGAAGACGCTGAATTTTGTGATCAACAATGCCGCCTATTTGGATGCTATCTTGACCTGTGGCGAGCGAGTGGATGGATCGAGCCTCTTCCCATTTATTGAGGCGGGTAGTAGCGATCTCTATGTGATTCCACGTTTCTCGACAGCTTTTGTTGATCCGTTTGCTGAGTTGCCGACTCTATCGATGCTCTGCTCCTATTTCAATAAGGATGGTGAACCGTTGGAGAGTTCCCCTGAAAACACACTCCGTAAGGCATGCCGAGCTTTCCGCGAGGTGACGGGCATGGAGTTCGAGGCGATGGGTGAATTGGAGTATTACGTGATAGCTCCTGATGCAGAGCTTTTCCCTGCGACCGATCAGAAGGGTTATCATGAATCGGCACCTTATGCAAAATTCAATGAGTTCCGCACTCAGTGTATGTCATACATAGCTCAGGCGGGCGGTCAGATCAAGTATGGTCACTCGGAAGTGGGTAACTTTACGCTCGATGGATTGATCTATGAGCAGAACGAGATAGAGTTCTTGCCTGTGGCGGCTGAGCAAGCGGCCGATCAGTTGATGATTGCCAAGTGGATTATCCGCAATTTGGCCTATCAATATGGCTATGACATCACTTTCGCGCCGAAAATCACAACAGGCAAGGCGGGGTCGGGTTTGCATGTGCACATGAGAATCATGAAGGATGGGCAGAATCAGATGTTGCAGGATGGAGTTCTCTCGGCCACAGCACGCCGTGCCATAGCAGGTATGATGGAGCTTGCACCATCCATTACGGCATTTGGAAATACCAATCCTACTTCATATTTCCGTTTGGTCCCACATCAGGAGGCTCCGACAAATATCTGTTGGGGAGATCGTAACCGTTCGGTGCTGGTGCGTGTGCCACTCGGATGGGCTGCTAAGAGCGATATGTGTCGCAAAGCCAATCCATTGGAGGAGGAGAGTCGCTATGATACCTCTCAGAAACAGACCGTTGAGATGCGTTCACCCGATGGATCTGCCGATATATATCAGCTTATAGCTGGTCTGGCCGTAGCGTGTCGTCATGGATTCGAGATGGAGAATGCGCTTGAGGTTGCCGAGACGACTTATGTCAATGTGAATATCCATAAAAAGGAGAACGAGGCGAAACTCAACTCTTTGGCTCAGTTGCCCGATAGTTGTGAGGCTTCGGCCGAGTGTTTGGCGCGTCAACGCGAGATCTTTGAGAAGTACAATGTCTTTAGCGCGGCGATGATTGACGGCGTGATTAAGCGCCTTAGCTCATATTCGGATGCTACGTTGCGTCAGCAGGTTGAGGGTGATCAGGCGGCGATGATGGAGCTTGTGAGACGCTATTTCCATTGCGGATAATTTTTTTAGCGAGAGACCATTATGAAAGAGATATATTTTGCGGGAGGTTGTTTTTGGGGGACTCAGCATTTCTTCAAGCAGATCAGAGGTGTCGTGGGTGCTATTTCGGGCTATGCCAACGGTAATACGCCTGATCCGACATATAAGGAGGTCTATACCGATCAGACGGGATATGCCGAGACGGTGCGTGTGGAGTATGATCCGCAGTTGATAAAGCTTGAGCGGTTGGTTGAACTATATTTCCGTACGATAGATCCATTGTCGGTAAATCGTCAGGCCGAAGATGTCGGGACTCGTTACCGCACAGGAATATATTATACTGCGGAGGAGTATTTGCCGACTATTCAGAAGGAGTATCTCAAGGTCGAGGCGCAGTATGGTGAGAAATTGGCCGTTGAACTTGAGCCGCTTCGCAACTTCTATCCAGCCGAGGAGTATCATCAAGATTATTTGGATAAGAATCCTGCGGGATATTGCCATATCCCATTGGCGCTGATGGAGTTTGCTCGCAAGGCGAATCGTTAGCCTATTTGAGCACGAAACATAAATTTAGGGCTGTCGCAACATCTCGTTGCAGCAGCCCTAAATAGTATAGAGTTAAGTCAAAATGCTTATTCAGCAGTGAAGATCTCCTTCTCGGTGAATGCGCCCAACTTCAAGTACTTCACATAGATAGGCATATATTCCTTATGATTCTCCTCTGATGGGTAGTATGTCTTCGAGAAACCAGAGTTCATAGCCTCAATAGCATCCTCTACCTTAGAATATACACCAGCAGCCGTAGCTGCAAACATAGCAGCACCCAATGCACAAGCCTGATCGGTGTTACATACCTTGATTGGGAGATTCAAGACATCACTCATAGTCTGCATCACGAATGGCGACTTCAGAGCGATACCGCCGATACCGATCACCTGGTCAATGCGGCAACCCTCGCTGATGAAGCGATCCACGATAGCCTTAGTACCATAAGCCGTAGCCTCAACCAACGAGCGATAGATCTGTGGAGCCTGAGTACCCAAAGTGAAACCTGCGATAGTACCCTCCAAAAGCTGGTTAGCATCTGGTGTGCGGCGACCGTTGATCCAGTCGGTTGCAACCATCGAGCTCTCGCCAATAGGAATCTTCTCAGCCTCGGTAGTGAGCTCTACGATGATCTTGTCGGCAGCCTCCTCGATGAGTGCCTCCATCTCCTCGGCAGAGAGTTTCGCTGCCAGAGTCGTTGTTGGTAATACCTGACGCAATGGGAACTCCAATACACGGCGGAACATGGCAAATACATCGCCAAATGACGATTGTCCAGCCTCCAACCCGACCATACCTGGGATTACCGAGCCGTCAACCTGACCACAGATACCCTTGATGAGTCTATCGCCAATCTCCTCATAAGAAGATACCATAACATCGCAAGTAGAAGTGCCGATTACACGCACCAAAGTGTTTGGCGCAACACCTGCACCTACAGCACCCATGTGGCAATCGAAAGCACCGCCTGCAACGATTACATCCTCGCTCAAGCCCAACTTCTCGGCCCACTCCTTACAGAGCTTGCCCACAGGCTTGTCGGCAGTCTCAGTCTTCTCGAATAGGCGTTCGCGGAAGCCTGCCAACTTTGGATCCAAGCTAACCAAGAACTCCTCTGGTGGCAAACCGCCCCATGACTCGTGCCACATAGCCTTGTGACCCTCGGCGCAACGGCTGCGAACGATATCCTTAGCCGATGTGACGCCTGTAAGGACAGCTGGCAACCACTCGCAATACTCCACGATAGAGAATGCCTTCTCCAAAATTGATGAGTCCTCTCTCAAGACATGCATAGCCTTTGCCCAGAACCACTCGGCAGAGTAGATACCGCCCTCATATTGAGAGTAGTCTACATCGTTAGCCTTGCACTTCTCGTTGATCTCGGCAGCCTCCTTGATTGCAGTGTGATCCTTCCAAAGCACAAACATTGCGTTAGGATTCTCTGCGAACTCTGGTAACATAGCCAATGGAGTGCCTGTCTCATCGGTGAAGGCTGGTGTAGAACCTGTAGTATCGAATGCGATACCGACAACATTCTTGGCTACCTCAGGTGCGCACTGTGCCAAAGCCTCGGTTACACTTGCAACCAATACCTCTAAGTAATCCTTTGGATGCTGACGCCATTGGTTGGTCTTAGGGTTGCAATAAAGACCCTTTTTCCAACGTGGGTAATACTTGACCGAAGTAGCAATTGACTCTCCTGTTAGAGCATTGACAATCAATGCACGAGCTGAGTCGGTACCATAGTCAAGACCGATAACATATTTATTTTCAGCCATAATGTTCAATGTTTTAAACTCTCTTAGCAAAGAGCCTTGTTGAGCATGTAGTAAACCTCGTTGTTACGCAACTGCTGCTTGAACTCGCTGATTGTAGTGTTCTTCGAGATATGTACCATCTCGATGCCAGCCATCTCAGCATAATCCTCCCAATACTCTGCTGTCAAGTCGTAAGAGAAGCATGAGTGGTGTGTACCACCTGCCAAGATCCAAGCACCTGCACCGATCTCAAGGTTTGGCATAGGGATCCAAAGAGCCGATGCAACAGGCAACTTAGGCAGTGGCTTTGGCTCGATACACTCAACATCGTTCACGATCAAGCGGAAACGGTTACCCAAATCAACAACAGTAGCTGTGCAACCAGAACCAACCTTAGATGTAAATACCAATCGTGCTGTCATCTGCTTGCGGATACCGATACCGAGGAAGTGTACCTCCAAAGATGGCTTGCTCGCAGCGATCATTGGGCAAATCTCCAACATGTGTGACTGAAGGATAGAAGAGTTTGCACCATCGAAGTTAAGAGTGTAGTCCTCAACGAATGAGCAACCCTTAGTCATGCCCTGATTCATATACCATACTGTACGATACAAAGCTGCAGACTTCCAGTCACCCTCAGCACCGAAACCGTAACCCTCAGCCATCAGACGCTGTGAAGCCAAGCCTGGGATCTGATCCAAACCAACGAACATAGGGTCATCGATGTTGTTTGTACCCAAGTCATCGAAGTTTGTAGTGAAGCCCTTAGCGCCCTTGTCCTTCAAGATGGCACGCAATGCGAGCTCAGCCTTAGCTGCGTTCCAAACCTTCTTAGCAGCCTCTGTCGAAGGATCGAGAATCTCCTCAGAGCAAGTGTAGAGCTGGTGATACTCCTCTACGAGAGCGTCAACGTCAGCATCCTTGATCTGCTTCCAATACTCCATAAGCTCTGATACAGGAGTGTAGTCAACATGGTAACCCATTCTCTGCTCAGCCTCTACCTTATCACCGTCTGTTACGGCTACGTTGTTCATCTGGTCACCGAATCGCAAGATGAGCATATCCTGAGCGTCAGCCCAAGCTGCTGCTACACGCTGCCAGATAGCAATCTTACGCTGTGCCTCAGCATCCTTCCAGTGGCCAACAACAACCTTGCGGCGGATGCGCATACGAGTGCAGATGTGGCCAAACTCGCGGTCACCGTGAGCCGACTGGTTGAGGTTCATGAAATCCATATCCATTGTATCCCAAGGAATCTCTGCGTTGTGCTGAGTGTGGAAGTGCAAGAGAGGCTTGCTGAGCTGCTGCAAACCCTTGATCCACATCTTTGCAGGAGAGAATGTGTGCATCCAAGTGATTACACCGATACATTTCTCATCATTGTTGGCAGCCTTCATCACAGCCTCAACCTCCTTAGAAGAATTTGCTGTACCCTTATAAACCACCTTTACAGGAAGATTGCCCGATGCGTTCAAGCCATCTACCATTTCCTTAGAGTGTGAGTCAACGACAACAACTGCGTCACCACCATAGAGCAACTGTGCGCCAGTTACCCACCATACTTCATGATTTTCAAATGCCATAGTTTTAAAGTTTTAATAGTTAATATTTTTAGGTTGTATTTGTTTTATCTCTTTTTCTGTCCGTAATATGCGTTTGGCCCATGTTTACGCATATAGTGTTTCTCGATCAGTAGCGGATTCATCTCAAGTGTGGGATTGAGCGTTTTGGCGATATAGGCCATTTTGGCACACTGCTCCATCACCTTTGCATTATAAACCGCCTTGTCGGGAGTTGCGCCCCACGAGAAAGGACCATGATTTTTGACCAATACGCCTGGAGTGTGGTCGGGGTTGATCCCTTCAAAACGAGCCACAATCACATGGCCTGTCTCAAGCTCATAATCGACTTCGACCTGCTCTTTAGTCATGTCGGCTGTGCAGGGAATATCCTTATAGAAGTAGTCTGCATGGGTGGTGCCGATATTAGGGATATCCAAACCCGCCTGTGCCCATGCTGTGGCGTATGTCGAGTGGGTATGTACCACACCTCCGATATTGGGGAATGCGCGATATAATGCCAGGTGGGTCGGCGTGTCGGATGAAGGGTTGAGTTCGCCCTCCACGACCTTGCCGCTCTGCAAGTCGACAACAACCATATCTTCGGCTTTCATCTCGTCATAACTCACGCCGCTGGGCTTGATTACCACCAACCCCTGCTCGCGGTCAATTCCTGAGACATTGCCCCATGTAAAAATCACGAGTCCTTGCTTTACAAGGTCGAGATTTGCCTTGAATACCCTCTCTTTGAGCTCTGTTAACATCTGTCTAAATTTATGTTTTGCGCAGAATGAAAGCGCTATCTATTTCTCTAATTTATCAATCTGGATGCCCTGCACATCCCAGCCATTGGCGATATTCATTTCCAAAAAACTTACACTCTGCACCTTGCTTGTGACGGGTGGAAAGTGTACCAAGAAGGTTGCTGTACCTGTTTTAGGGATGTAGTATTTTTCGCCGATCTTCAATCCCTCGACCTCACGAATCGGATATTTGCCTCCTCTATCGGTGATCAGGAATGTGCTCTCGTTGAAACGTACCCAATAGCCAGCCTCGGCGGGTAGAGTGAATTTCATCTCGATAATAGTCTCGGTGTCGCCAAAATCAATACTCTCGATAGTAATCTCAGGCGAGTTATTGGCAGCGATCTTAGGGTTACGAACCAAACCTCTTGTGGGGCTGCATGATATCATTAGCAGCATGATCCCCATAGCCACAAATAAAATCTTTTTCATAGGCATAAAGTTTAATTAGTGTCAGGTTTTCGAGGTAGGAGGGCAGATCCTATACGCTCTATTATAACAAATTTATGATATTTCTGCGAAAACTACAATTTATTGCGAGAATATTTCTCAAAAATTGGCGTTGAAAATACGCGAAGTGTCGAGTTGGGGAGAATGGATGGAATATAAAAACACAAAAAAAGAAGCTGCCTAACAAGGCTACTTTGTCGTTAAGTTCCTTTTGGTTACTACGCTCGGCATAGTATGCAAGCATCCTTTGCCCTCGCTGAATCGCAACCTTACACTTGCCCTCAAATGCTCATTTACGCTTAAGTAAACTCCGCTTTTTCGGGCTTCGC
>CAYTGT010000017.1:0-13616 GCA_964437405.1 uncultured Alistipes sp. | reverse complement strand
CCAACCCGAAAAGCACCCCGATTAGCAAAGATCCCAGAATGTTTACCACAAATGTCCCTATTGGAAATGTCGAAACAACCATCATACCACATAAGCGCCCCGTCAAATAACGCAGACACGTGCCCAAAAATCCGCCCATCCCCGCGATTAACATTGTTCTTAACATCACTTCTAATTTTAATTCAAAAGATTATTTATCTCTCGCTTGGTATCAAAACAGATGCCAATCTTCTAAAAATGTTTGGTACATAATTTGCCCTCACCGCCGTTGTAACAATCAAAACCTTAATTTATTATGCATTTAACACCCAGAGAAATTGAAAAATTGGCTCTTTTGACGCTTGGCGCCATAGCCGAGAAACGCCTGAAAAAAGGTCTCAAGCTCAATTACCCTGAAGCTGTGGCCTACATCACCTCTTCGGCGTTGGAGGGTGCTCGCGAGGGCAAAGATGTCGAACAAGTTATGCGCGATGCCGCCTCGGTGCTCCACAAGGAGGATGTTATGGAGGGTGTCGATGAGATGATCTCGCTCTTGCAGGTCGAGGCGGTCTTCACCGATGGCTCACGCCTTATCAGTATTCACCATCCAATCAAATAGTTGGCCTATGAACAACAATTCACGCTCAGTGGTAAAGAATGCCGTTACGCATCCTGCCGACCACCATACAGATCATCATCTTGATCACCGCGTTTCATCCCCGCACACCCACCCACAACAATCTTCTCGCCCTGCGAAGCTCTATCCCGAAGAGTCGGGCTTCACGCCTCGACAGCGGGTCGCGGTTGGTGCCGTAATCTTGCGCCCCGACAAATTGGAGTATAACACTTCGCGCCGCAGAGCCACTATAAAGGTTCGCAATACGGGCGACAGACCTATCCAGGTTGGCTCTCATTTCCACTTTTTTGAGGTCAATCGCTACCTCGAATTTGATCGCGATGCCGCCTTTGGCATGCACCTCGATATCCCTGCCACCACGGCCATCCGCTTTGAACCAGGCGATGAGAAGCAGGTTGAGCTTGTCTCCTTTGGCGGAAAGTGCCGCATCATCGGCTTTAATAATCTCACGATGGGCTATGCAGGTTTGGAGGAGAAGCCCTCATACTATCCAGCTCACACCCACGCCCTCAAAGCCATGCGCCACGCAGGGTTTAAAACCACTTCAGCTCAGACCTCGTCAGAGCAGACCATAACAAAACATCCCCATAACGATAAAAAATAGACCAATGGCAACAATTTCACGACAAGAGAACAACAATCTTTTTGGCCCCACTGTAGGCGACAAAATCCGTCTCGGCGACACCGACCTCTATATTGAGATCGAACGCGACCTTCGCGGTTATGGCGATGAGGTGGTCTATGGCGGCGGCAAGACCCTGCGTGATGGCATGGGATTGGCCAATACCATCAGTACAGAGCAAGGCTCGCTGGATTTAGTCATCACCAACGTAACTATAATTGACCCTTTGTTAGGTGTCGTCAAAGCCGATGTCGGCATCAAAGATGGCCTGATAGCGGGCATAGGTAAATCGGGTAACCCTAATACCATGTCGGGCGTAGATCCTGCTCTGGTCACAGGAGCTTCGACCGATGCCATTTCGGGCGAGCATCTGATCTTGACTGCTGGCGGCATTGATGGCCATGTCCATTTTATCTCGCCCCAACAAGCCTATGCAGCTCTGAGCAACGGCATTACCACCCTCTTTGGCGGCGGTATTGGCCCTACCGATGGCACCAACGGCACAACCATCACCTCTGGCCGCTGGAGTGTCGAGATGATGCTCCAATCGGTCGAGGATCTTCCCGTCAATATCGGCCTGTTGGGTAAAGGCAACTGCTCTGTCGCAGCACCTATCGCCGAGCAGATCGAGGCGGGTGTATGTGGCTTGAAGGTGCATGAAGATTGGGGCTCTACCCCTGCTGCTATCCGTACCGCACTCAGCGTTGCCGAACGCTATGATGTGCAGGTCGCCATCCACACCGACACACTCAACGAGGGCGGTTATGTCGAAGATACCATCGCCGCCATTGACGGCCGTACGATCCACACCTACCATACCGAAGGTGCAGGTGGTGGCCACGCTCCCGATCTGCTGAAGGTGGCGGCTATACCTTTTGTGCTACCATCATCGACCAACCCGACACTTCCTTATGGTATAAACTCTCAAGCCGAGCTGTTCGATATGATCATGGTCTGCCACAATCTCAATCCGCAGATCCCTTCCGATGTAGCCTTTGCCGAGAGCCGTGTGCGCCCTGCGACACAAGCTGCCGAGAATATCATGCACGATTTGGGTATTCTTTCGATGATCTCCTCCGACTCTCAGGCTATGGGACGTGTCGGTGAGTCTTACCTGCGTACATTCCAGATGGCATCCTATATGAAAAATACTTTTGGTCGTCTGCACGAAGATAGTTCCGAGAACGATAACTTCCGTGTCTTGCGCTATTTGGCCAAAATCACAATCAACCCCGCCATCACCTTTGGCGTTTCGGATGTTATAGGCTCTGTGAGCAAGGGTAAGGTGGCCGATTTGGTGCTGTGGGAGCCGCAGTTCTTCGGAGCAAAGCCCAAGATGGTGATTAAAGGAGGTGCGATAAATTGGGCAAATATGGGCGATCCTAACGCCTCGCTTGCTACTCCTCAGCCATGCTTCTATCGCCCTATGTTTGGCACTTACGGCCGTATACTGCCTCAGAGCTGTATTTCGTTTGTCTCTCAGGCGGCTGCCGAGCGCGATATCAAACGCAACTTGCGCCTAAGCCGTCAGGTTGTGCCTGTTCGCCGTACACGTCAGCTGACCAAAGCCGATATGTTGTTTAACGGCGAGATGCCTCATATCGAGGTCAACTCCGAGAGCTTCGAAGTGATGATCAACGGTGTCAAGTGCTCTGCCACACCAGCCGAGCGCCTGCCACTCGCACAACTCTATTTCTTTAGCTAAAACGGTGTGTCGCATGCAGATCTTTAAATCAATCATCGGGAACCTCTCCGATTCAGAGTGGCAGGAGCGCAAATCTCGCTCCTCGGTCGAATATATCCCCCTCAAGGAGTGGCAGGCGCAGCGTAGCCGACTACTTGTTGAGAGTGATGCGGGGCGGCAATATGCCATCACTCTGCCACGCCACACCTCATTGAAGGATGGCGATATACTCCATGCCGATAGCTCCCATATTATAGCTATCCGCCTGAGCCTTAGTCAGATTATGACTATTGATATGAGTCAGATGAAGACTCTTCCGCCTGAGCAGATTATCTCCACTTCGGTGGAGTTGGGACACGCTTTGGGTAATCAACATTGGCCTGCGGTGGTGAAGGGCGGAAAGGTCTATGTTCCGTTGGCGGTCGATCGCCGAGTGATGGAGAGCGTGATGCAAACCCATCGCTTCGAGCATCTTAGCTACACGTTCTCTGCTGCCGAAGAGTTGTTACCTCACCTCTCTCCGAGCGAGGTGCGCCGTCTGCTCGGCTCATCCGATGCACACTCTCATGCTCACTCACACGCCCACCATGAGCACCAATGTGAGTAAGTTGTTGAGGCTGATTCAATTCTGCGACTCGGCCTTGCCCGTTGGAGGCTTCTCTTTCTCCTCGACAATCGAGAGTGCGGCGGCCTATGGTGTGGTGCACGATGTCGAGTCGCTAAAGGGTTATGCTCGTGCGGTATTGAATCAGACTCTTCGGAGTGATTGTGTCGCCGCTATTCATACGTTGCGTGAATGTAGCTTGCAAGAATCTATGCGAGCCGATCGTGAGCTTACAGCCTGCAAACTTTCTGAGGAACAGCGCCTTATGTCGGTGCGTATGGGGCGCCGCTTGGCCGAGCTGGGTGCGGTTCTGATTCCTGAAAATGACTTGCTTAGCGAGTGGGCGGGGTGCATCAAACGCTCCGAAACGGCAGGGAATTACGCCATCTCGCAGGCCTTGCTTTTCTCGGCTAATAAATTGAGCGCTAAAGAGTTATTTGCGGCGCAGTGTTATGGTGTATTGAGTGTGGTGCTTAATTCTGCGTTACGTTGCATACGACTCTCACACCTCACTACTCAAAAAATTATGTATGAGCTAACTGCTTCGGCTGATGAGATTTATCCCTCGATAGCTCAACTAACGCTTGAGCAGATGCACTCGTTTTCGCCCCAGATTGACATCCTCTCATCGCTTCACGCCAAGGGCATAAGTCGTATGTTTATGAGTTGAAACGCTTTAATACTCAATATGTTATAAAGTTTACTTAAAGCTACCATAGTTTAAAAACCAAAAAATGAGCAATACTTGTAGAATAGGAATCGGTGGTCCCGTTGGTTCGGGCAAAACCGCCATCATCGAAGCGATTACCCCGCGCCTGTTGGATATGGGGTTCAAAGTGCTGATTATCACCAATGATGTGGTGACAACCGAGGATGCCAAGCATGTGCGTAAGATCCTCAAAGGAGTACTCTCCGAGGAGTGCATCATGGGAGTGGAGACGGGAGCTTGTCCTCACACAGCCGTTAGAGAAGATCCCTCGATGAATTTGAGTGCGATAGAGGAGATGGAAGATCGTTTTCCAGATGCTAATATCGTCTTGATTGAGTCGGGCGGAGATAATCTCACGCTGACGTTCAGCCCCGCATTGGTCGATTTCTTTATCTATGTGATAGATGTCGCGGCGGGCGATAAAATTCCACGCAAGGATGGTCCAGGGATCTCACAATCAGACATTTTGGTGATCAACAAGACTGATCTTGCGCCCTATGTCAAGGCTTCGCTTGAGGTGATGCGTGAGGATTCGCGAGCGATGCGTGGCGAGAAACCCTTTGTGATGACCAACTGCTTTACAGGCGAGGGCATTGCTGAGCTGACTGATATGATTCGCCGCATGGCATTGTTCGATATGGAGGTGTGATGGTGCGTGGGGCTTTACACTCGGTCGAGAGTTTGGAGAATCGGGATTTACAATCTGCACCGCATGGAAAGCGGGGATTCCTCTCGTTGGGCTTTCAGCTCAATGCCGAGGGGCGTAGTATAATGCGTCATTGGAAGCGGCGTGCCCCTTTGATCGTGCAACAAGAGTTATATTTTGACGAACAAATGCCCCTTTTACCATGCGTCTACATCCTCTCGGCTGGAGGCCCTATGCTCAGTGGAGATCGTTTTGAACAACATTTCAGCGTAGACGAGGGAGCAATGGCCTATATCTCGACAGGCGCTGCAACAAAAGTTGCAGAGATGGAATGGGGCGAAGCTCGGCAGCAGAGCCATTTTCGCTTGTCTGAAGGGGCTTATTTGGAGTATTTGCCTGAAGCGGTGATCCCTTGCCGAGGGAGTCGTTTCTGCAACATTTCTTATATCGAAATTGCAGAATCAGCCACCTTAGTTATGGCAGAAATCTATCTTGCGGGGCGCAAATATTATGGTGAGGTTTTTCAATTTGAGGAGTTGTTGATCTTGACTCGTGCTTTGCGGCCGAGTGGAGAGCTGCTCTTTTCGGAGCGGATGATTGTCTCACCTCGCAGTCAGCCGCCGCAGGAGGTGGGCTTGATGGGTGGCTTTGAGATTTGGGCGAGTGTAGTGGTGCTGACACCAAAAGCCTTTGCTGACAAAATCTATGATAAGGCTGAGGCACGATCGTCACCAAACATGATGGTGGGGGTAAATCGACTGCCCAACGAGTGCGGCTTACAGTTCAAGGTGTTAGGTCGCAGTAGCGGCGAGGTGAAGGCTGCTATAAGAGAGATATGTTCTTCGGTAAGGCTCGCCGTGAAGGGGCGACCTTTGCCTGAGGAGTTTCGTTGGAGGTGAGTGGTTCAAGATCAGTGATATGTAGAATATATGTAATCATAAAATGGTTTAGCTATGACAGAGAATTTTAAATCGGCCTTCTTCGATCGGGGTTTGATCGGGTTTATGAAGGTGTTGCTGCGCGGTGCGGGGCAGGTGATGTTTCAAGGTAATGCTTGGACGGGATTGTTCTTCATGGTCGGAATCTTTTGGGGCGCTTGCATGGCCGATAATTGTAATGTTGCTTGGGGTGCGTTGCTCGGATTGATGGCTTCGACCGCAACTGGTTATCTGCTCGGCCTGAGCGACAGGGATGGCCATGAGGGATTGTGGGGTTTTAATGGTGTGTTGGTCGGATGTGCCTTCCCGACATTTCTTATGAATACCCCGTGGATGTGGCTTGCGTTGATATTTTGTGCTGCGATGACTACGTGGGTACGTGCCGCACTGAATAATATGATGCGTACCTATAAAGTCAACTCATTCACCTTCCCGTTTGTCATGATGACATGGTTGTTTTTGCTCGCGGCACGCGCTATGCCAGCCTTAGGTTTAGGCGATCTTGCGACCCCTGCTTTGCCGACTGAGGTGACAACGGGCGGCTATCTGTTTCTAAACGAGATGGTGATATATTGGCTAAGAGGTATTTCGCAGGTGTTTTTGATTGATTCGTGGGTGACGGGTATGTTATTCCTCATCGGCTTGGCGCTCTCCTCACCGTGGGCAGCGTTGTGGGCGGCTGTTGGGTCGGCATTGGCCTCGGTGACGGCTGCTGCATTGGGTGCTTCGGGGGTACACATTGCACATGGATTGTATAGCTTCAGCGCGGTGTTGACGGCCATTGCCATTGCAACGGTATTCTATAAACCTTCGTTGCGCTCGGCTATATGGGCGGTACTCGGAGTGATGGCTACGGTTGTGGTGCAGGCGGCGATGAATGTGATGATGATGCCTGTGGGATTGGTGAGCCTGACAGCTCCATTTTGTCTTACAACGTGGTTGTTTTTGATGCCGATGTTGAAGCTCGACAGTGAGGAGCCCGATCATTCGGCATGGCACGCGAAGCCACGTAGAGGGAGTCAGAAACAAGAAAAATAGGTAGGAATTATGCATATGTCGGATGCTTTGGTGTCGGTGCCTGTGGCTTTGGCGGCCGATGCGGTGGCGGTGGGGTTGTTGGCCATCTCAATGCGTGAGATTCATCGCCGAAAGGAGCTCTCGATCCCCTTGATGGGAGTGTTGGGCGCGTTTATATTTGCGGCGCAGATGATCAACTTCTCGATTCCTGGGACGGGCTCCAGCGGCCATATCATAGGTGGGGTGTTGCTCTGCTCGATGTTGGGTGCGTGGGGAGGATTCTTTGTGCTGTGTTCGGTCGTGGTGTTGCAATGTCTGCTCTTTGCTGATGGCGGATTGTTGGCTTTGGGATGTAATGTGCTGAATATGGCGGCATTTTCGTGTTTGGCAGCCTATCCGTTGATATTTAGGCCGTTGTATAGGGACGATGTGTCGGCTGTGCGGGTGGTGGTAGCCTCGGTAGCGGCTTCGGTGGCGGCCTTTGCAATGGGGGCTGTGGCGGTATGCGCCGAGACTACATTATCGGGGATTACGGTGTTGCCATTGGGACGGATGTTGCTCTTTATGTTGCCGATACATCTGTTGATTGGAATATGTGAGGGCGTGGCAACGGCTGTGGTGATACTCATAGCCCGCAGACGCGATCCAGAACTCTTTGCGCATGATGAGGTGCGACCATCGCGGGCGCGTACGATCGAGGCTTTTGCTGTGACGGCGTTGATATTGGCAGCCTCGTTTACGTTGTTAACCTCGGCCGATCCCGATGGTTTGGAGTGGTCGGTGGAGCGGGCAAAGGTCGGCGAACTGCTTACTCCGACAAGCGAATTGCATAACTCGGCCGAGAGGTTGATTGCCGAGACGGCACTGATACCCGAATACAATAGTATATTGGCAGGGGTGATCGGATGTGCTGTGTTGATACTTGTGGCATGGGTGGTTTCGCTCTTGATAGGTGGAGGTAGGAATGAGTCGAAACCTTGATAGGATACGCTACGCATTAGAGCGTGCGGCAGAATCGGAGGTCGGCGGTGCGGCTCAGGTGTTAGATGCCAGAGCCAAACTGTTGGCCTCGCTGATATTTTTGGGGACGATGCTCTCGGTGCCGATTGTGCAGGTCGGGCGTATCGCGGTGTGGGCGTTGCCGTTGATGGTTGTCGCGCTCGCTTGTGGGGTGAGCTATCTGAGGATTGCGAGGGCATCGCTTGCGGTGTTACCGTTTGTGGCGTTTGTAGGGGCGTTTAATATCGTTTATGAGCGAGAGGTAGTGTGCGTGGTGGCGGGGATAGCTGTCTCACGAGGTTGGGCGATGGCTATCGGGATGGTGCTCAGGGCACTGATCTCGGTACAGGCAATTTTGCTATTGGTGCGGATAACAGGGGTGCAGGCAATTTGTCGGGCGATGCAGAGGTTGGGAGCGCCTGCGATATTTGCAGCGCAGATGTTGTTTGTCTATCGGTTTCTGAGCCTGATGATCAGAGAGTTGCAGAGTATGATGCGTGCCGTTGATTCTCGTAGCGCAGGGCGGAGAAACTATCCTCTGCGACTTTGGGGGCAGATTGTGGCGGAGTTGTTGCTGCGATCCACTCGCCGAGCGAGGGCGGTAGGTCGAGCGATGGAGTCACGATTGTGGGATGGTGGTGTTGTCGGGTGTGGCGAGGAGTCGAAGTGGCGGTTGAGTGATACGATGTTTTTGGTGCTCTTTGGCGGAGTGACTATGATATTGAGGTTGATGAAATTTTGACGGTTATGCACCACTATTTGGAATTTAATAATGTCAAATATATCTATCCCGATGGGCATGAAGCTCTAAGTGGGGTGAGCTTGAGAATTACACATGGCGAGCATGTGGCTCTGTTGGGGGCAAATGGAGCGGGGAAATCGACCCTGCAACTGCTCTCGAATGGGCTATTGATGGCCAGCGAAGGAGAGGTGATAGTGGGTGGCGTGAAGGTTCGCAAAGAGTCGCTCAGGTTGATTCGGCAGAGTGTGGGGTTGGTGTTTCAAGATGTGGATAATCAACTCTTTATGTCGACTGTCGAGGAGGATGTAGCCTTCGGCCCTCGGAATATGGGGTTAAGCGTAGAGGAGGTCAACGAGCGTGTGGGGCAAGCTCTTAGGATGGTCGGGGCGGAACATCTGCGAGGGCGGATGTCGGCTTCGTTGTCGGGCGGTGAGAAGCGGCGGGTGGCGATTGCTACCACGCTGAGCATGACACCTTCGATACTTGTGATGGATGAACCTACCTCAGACCTTGATCCCCGATCGCGGCGGCAACTTATTGAGTTGCTTCGGGGATTTGATCACACATTGTTGATCACTACACATGATATGAATCTTGCGGCGGAGCTTTGCTCACGAGTAGTTATTCTGAATGAGGGAAAGATTATGGCTGATGGTAAGAGTGAACAGATTTTCAGATGTAAGGAGTTGCTTGAGGCGTGTTCGCTGGAGCAACCGTATGCGAGGATTGGAGTCTCTAATGGCAAAAAATAGATTGTAGAGATGCCAATCATCGGGCTTGCATCCCTCTGTGGCATGACGCAGGCGTAAGTCTGTTTTATATTCCCATGCAACCCTTTCTAATGGCGATCATAAGCAATACTACTTTCCTACTCATAAATCAGGCGTAACGCCTGTGAATTTTGAATTTTGCATTTTGAATTAAAAAGGTGTTATTCTACATCTCTTAATCGTGTGCCAAATCGGAGAAGAGTCCTGTAACGAGCGCACCCAATATAAGCACTATGGCGACAGTTGTGAGTACCAACTCCATCCCTCCCCAGTCGAGCAATAGCGGCATCATAAAGACTCCTAAGACCGCTCCTGCCTTGCCCAGCGCGGCGGCGATACCTGCACCCTCGCCACGTGAGGTGATTGGGTAGACCTTTGATGGGAGGATGAAGGTGATTAGGTGGGGGCCTGCATTGATGAAAATATTGTAGATGATTAGTCCGCTGATGATAATCCATTCGTGCAGGTGCATGATATAACCTGCGGCGAGTAGCGCAATGCCTGCTGCACTGAGTAGAAAACCTATGATCTGTTGGCGCGTGCGGCTCATCTTGCCCAACAAGATCAATCCCAAGAGAAATCCCACGCCGACAAAAAGGTTGATATAGGATGTCATCTCCACCGAGGTGGTTACGTGTCCGAGTGTGCCGCGTGTACCCTCGCTGATACCTAAATACATTACCAACACAGGCAGAAATACTCCTACGCCATAGACTCCGAAGCCCTCGCATGCCCACGGCACTCCGCAAAAGATAGCGCGGCGCAGAGATTTAATGGTTGAACTGCGGCGTTTGGGAGTTGTAGATTTCGCAGCGGAGGTTGTAGCGGAGGTTGCGGCAGGGGTATAGGCGGTTGCTGAGGGCGCTGAGGCGGTTGTTGTTGTGTCGAGTGGTAGATCTACATCCTCGCCCAAGAGTTGACGCAGGGTGTGTTCGGCCTCCTCGCGGCGATTGTGAGCAAGGAGCCATTGAGGGCTTTGGGTGAAGCGTACCGAGCAGAAGATCATGATGATGGCGAGTATGGCAATCAGCGCAAAGAGCCCATTCCAGCTATCCACCGTACGCCAATGACGCAGAATATAGAGGCAGACAAAGGCCATCAGGATGTTGCCGATGGCCGATGCAGCCTTTGCTACTCCGACCATCAACTCTCGGCGGCAGCGAGGCATAAGCTCCGAGATATAATCGGAGTCGAGGCTATAACCTCCGCCCACACCGAAGCCCATGACAAAGAGTGCGAGTGTCAGGATTGGGATGGAGGTGGTGAAGGTGGCGGCCAAAGCCCCGATAAGTATGAGGATGGGCGATAGGCGGAAAAGGGAGAGATAACCTCGTCTGTCGCTCCACTCACCGATAAAAACTGAGCCGAACATGATACCCACAAGGCTCATCGAGGCCAAAATACCTTGTGTCAGCGGCGAAAGAGTGTGATGGGTGAGGGCGTGCATCAATGGGATAACGATACCGATGAGGGTGGAGAGTGCCGCGCCTGTGAGTTGTCCGAGCGAGGTGATGGCAACGATACGAAGGTGTCCCCAACGCAGAGGCATGGTGTCGAGGTTGAGGTGTGAACCATCATCTTGGCGCCCTCGGTGCATGGCTCGTTCGCGGAACTCAGCCCAGCGTTCGACACTCCATCTGAGAGCCAAACCCACGCCCACACCCACCGCCGATTCGAAGAAGCGGAGCAGGCAATTTATGATGGGATTCTCTTCGGGAAACATCTGCGAGACGAGCATGATGATGACCAGCGTGATGGTGGCGATGCGCGACTCGGAGTAGATGCCGAGCAGCATGCAGAATGATTCAAGGGTGAAGATTGTCAGCAGCATCCCCAACACCGAGAAGGGTAAAAGTCGAAGGTAGATATATGCGATGACGGCGCCGATGAATGTGCCGATGATGCGCATCAGCCCTGGGCGCAGTGAGGCTTTGTAGTTGGGCATCTGCATGATGGTGACAAACGAGGTGCAGGAGAGGGCTGCACCCAACCAGCGTGAGGCAGAGTGGATATGACCTGTGAGGTAGATGCCTATGTAGTAGGAGAATATGATACCTACACAGGTGAGTAGGATGGTGACGGGGTGTATGCGTGAGACAGCACGGGCGGCCACTCCGTAGGCTGAGGAGATCAGGTGGTTTTGGATTTGTTCCATAGATAGTTTGTTTATATGCTATGGAGCAAGAAGCAGGCCACAAAAAAAGAGGTTACCCAATAAATCAGTCGGGCAACCTCTCTCTATCTTTTCGTTATCTGTGGTGGACTATTTCACCGAAGGCTTATCCTTAGAGCCTGCGAGCTTAATGAGAGCCTGCAAATCAACCTCAGGAGCCTTGCCTGAGCCTTTACGGGTGAACTTAGTGCCGTATGCGACATTCTCGTTGATGTAGCCGATGTTGCGCAAGTAGAAGAAGCCCTCCTCGGTTACGCCACCCTCGTAGTCGCGGCGCAACTCATTGCGGCCTGTGCCGTCACATGAGAAACGAGCCTCCAAAACCTCGTGCCACTTACCCTCGCTGTCGCGCATCCACTGTGATGGGAACTTCACTCCGCGTGGAATCCAGCCACACTCAGGCATGAAGTTCTCGCAGAAAGAGTATGCGCCTGTGTAGTAGGTCTTGATACCTGGGCGGCGAATCTCGGCCAAGAATACCCAACCCTCATCACCTCGGAAATAGCCTGTGTAGAGCGAAGCACCTGTCTCGCGGCCGTTGATAACCTCTGGGCGGACACGTACCAATGTGGCGTATGTCTTGCCTGTCTCCCAATCGTAGTAGTAGAAGTTCTGAACACCGCTACCCTCGTGGCTATATGCGTTAGACTTTACACCCTTGCCGTTGCGGACAAGCTCTGAAGTGAGTCCCTTCTCGGTGTCGGTGTCCCAAACTGAGAAGAGAACTGTGCGATTCTTGCCCTTCTCGTTAGGCTGTATGCCCATGTAGAAGCCGTCACCACCTGTGAGCATATAGTATGATCCTGGGGTATCCTCGCCCTCTGGAACGAGAACCTCGTTGTAGAAATACTCGGTCTTGTCGGGAGTCTGCCACATGAAGTGGTTAGATGGGCCTCGGCGTACGAAGTGAGGCAGATTATCTTTAGAATCCTCCTCGCTGACAAAGACTACCTCGCCCTTGATCTTCTGAGTAGCGTTGTTGATGGCCTCGCCACCAAGCAAGAGCGCTGAAATCTCAGGGTAGCTTGTAGCTGTAGTAGAGATAGGCTCGATATCTACGCAGATGTAGCCCGCCTCGGCGATCTGGTACTTGCCAACATAGTAGTCGTTACCGTCAGCCGCGCTCTTGACGCTGAGAGTGTGGCTCTCAGAGCCGATCTTGACGTTGAGTTTTGATACACCCTCGCTGCTCTGTGTGGCACGCAGACCGAGTTGCAAAGAGCCTGTGTGAGCAGTGTAGAAGTAGATTGAGATCTGGTGAGGCTGCTGAGCGTAATACTCGGCCTTCCAGCTACCTGCCTTCATCTCGGCATCCTGAGGATCGCTGTAAGCATTGGCGATGATCTGATCGGCAAACTTTGGAGTCTGCTTCGAAGCCTTGTCCAATGGAGTGACGTAGGCGTTTGACTTAAATGGTACGCTCAATGTCAAATCCTCGACAGAACCTGTGGCGCAGGCTGTTGCAAGGAGTGAGATAATGAGCAATGAAAGTGAGAAAATACGTTTCATGATTGCTTATTTGGTTATATTTGTTGGGGCAAAGTTACAAAACTATTCTCTATTTACAATAACTTCTTGACCAAAGCAAACATCTTGTATGGCATATAACGGAATGGCAGATCGAGCCAAGTCGGTGTGGCAACCACAGCGCGGCGGTGAGAGAAGACATCGAAACTTAGGCGACCATGATATGAGCCAATGCCTGAATTACCCACGCCGCCGAAAGGCAGATTTTCGTTGGCAATGTGCATGATAGTGTCGTTGATGCACGCTCCGCCCGATGAGGTGCGGCCAACCATACGCCAACCATCGCTCTCATCTCCGAAATAGTAGAGTGCAAGAGGCTTCTCGCGCTCGGTAATGAAACGTAGGGCCTGCTCCTTGCGCTCGAAAGTGATCATCGGCAAAACAGGGCCAAAAATCTCCTCCTGCATGACGCTTGAAGTTGGATCTACACCCTTAAGCAGGGTTGGGGCGATATATCGCTCCTCAGGGAAGAGGACTCCGCCATAGACAACCTCGCCATCTTTGAGATAGCCAGAGACGCGCTCGAAAGCCTTGCTGTTGACGATGCGGACATAGTGAGGGCTCTTGCG